>JAQVGE010000053.1 GCA_028696935.1 Minisyncoccota bacterium
AAAGACCAATTCAATGACATCGCCAATCGATCATCCCATTACTGGCAGGGACTGGCAGAGCATACTGCACTCAGAATCCGAGAGTTTGGAAGGCTTCAGGGTTACAAGAAAGCCAAAGCCAGATATTACAAGCTCGTGGTTATCCTGGATGACCGCACCAGTGACATCTGCCGGGCTCTGGCTGCCCAAGACAAGGTCTATCCCCTGAACGATGCCCTTGAAGTGATAGATAATCTGATGGCACTGGATACAAAGTCCAGCAGCCTGGATGATGCCCGTGAATACATCAAAGCACTTGCACCCTGGATCAAGGATGATCAGATCGAGTACGACTCCGAGATGAACCCGGTAGGCGTCTCCGGAGTGCATACACCGTTCCCGCCGTTTCATTGGAAGTGCAGTACAACAAGCTCGATTCTGTAAAAAAAGCGATTGAGCCCGATTTATCAGATCGGGCTCAATATAGCATTTGATACTATTTTAGCATCATTACTTTTTTGACTACTGAATTGATCCCGCTATCAATTCTGATAAAATACAAGCCGGAACTCACTGAACGGTTACCGTTATCTTTACCATCCCAAATCACTTTGTGGAAGCCTCTCATCATGTTGCCATCTATCAAATCGCGTACTTTTTGTCCCCGAATGTTATAGATAGAAAGGCGTACCTTGCTTTCTTCCGGTAATGAGAATGTTATCGTGGTGGAAGGATTGAAGGGATTGGGATAGTTGTTTACTTCCAATTTGGTGGGAACCGGAGCGTTGTAAATCGACTCATCTTCCGAATTTTCCAATATCTTACCCCATAACTGCTCCACCGTTTGTTTTGCATCCTTGAGATTGGAGATTGAGATTCCGTTTGATAGATATGATGCTTCCGAATGGGCAGCCTTGCCCGAGTCATCATAATACATATCCTGCATTGTATATGATATGTCGAGCAGACACATGAGCGAATCCACTTCAGTAGTGGAAAAGAGCAAAAGGTCTTCATAAACTTGTATCGCTTCAGGGTACAGGCCATCCAATCTTTCAAGTATGGCATATTTACCTTGAGCACCTTTTATTAGGACACTGTCGCTGCACGCTACCATGTAAGCATCATAGATTCCGCGCAAATCGCTTAACAAGTCAGGATAGCCTGCATAAATGGAGTTTAACCTTCCCAAGCTCTGCAAAGCATACAGACTATCCGGTTCATTTGTAACTATGCTGGTATATAGTTGCCTGGCCAGCACTTGATCTCCACTTTCTTCTGCCACCAAAGCCTGCTGAAACAGGTTGTCTCCTGAATGTAAAAAGAATGTATTCGGCTCCAGGCTAAATGGTACAAAATCCACTCTCCACGAAAGAGGATAAATTGAGGCTTGGATCTGATGTCGATCAGTAGTTCCCCAATAATTATTTGTTGCTTTCAGAGGCTTAGGCACATCATAGGATTGGTAATAAAGAGAATATCCTATTCCATCGGCATTGATATCATTGTAATTATCGTCTAAAATCGGATATGAGTCGTTTAGGAGCCATATTTCTGGCCCAGAGATACCATTGATCTCAGTATAAGAGATATTGCATTCTCTGACTATCGGCTCGGAGCTCCGGAGCATGAATAGCCCTATCGAAGCATTATCGTGAATATCGTTATTGGAAATCATGGTATTGCTATTGTAGATCAGCACAGCTACGTCATTTTGCGTGATCTCATTGTCGCCTATATACCCTAAGGAACTGGCGATATAATTATTCAAAACCACGATGCCGGAACTGTTTTGTAGTATCCTATTATTCTCGATGATGAAGGGAGTACTCGTATCTATGGATATACCTTCATCACAATTCCTGATTTCACTATTGGTGATTGCTGCTGTTCCTCTGACCTGGATGCCAGTCATGGCACTTTCAATAATAGCGTTGTTACAAAAAAGGTAGGCATTCTGGTAAGTAACAATACCAGACCATTGTTGGTTACTGGTATCCATAGTTATCGATCTCGAATCACCACCATCTATAGTTAGTAATCCATAATTGTGGATTCTAACTCCCCCGGAAATCAATACCGAACTGTTTGGTCCTATGTCCATACTGGCACCACTTACGATTGTGATATTGCCTGTTATCTCAACATTTCCCTGAATATTGAGGCCGGTATAAATTTGAGTTTGAGGAATCGTGCCCATAGCGATAGTAAGATCATCATTTATCAGCCCTGCTGCCTCTAAATCAGCCCAGGCATAATTGACATAGAAATACTGATCATCATAAGCTAAAGACTGAAGTATATCTGTAGAGGAGAAACGATAATTTGGATCGGGATTGGGTATCGGTTCAGGAATCTGGGGTTCAAGCTGTGTGCGCATAATCGCGGAAAATTGATCTGGATCAGCACCTGATCTATATATCTTAAATCTCGGATGTGAAATTGAGGTATCGTGACATACCACATCCAGCTTCTCTTGCATATATGATGCTGAGATTCCCTTTATATCACTGTTGCACAAACGCAAGAGATCAGTATCATCAACTTGCAGGTATTCTCCATTTAACAAAACAATGGATCGATCTAAAGAGATAGACGGTGTGTCTCTGTACTTAGTAACCACAAACAACTTTCCATCTGTCTCAATAGCATTATCTAAAATATCAATTGCCTGATCAGCCCCATCAGTACATCCAATCAGTGTTAAGGTTTCCGTAGCCGGGACGCTGCTTGATATACATGTAACAGCAGTACAATATATGGAATCAATTACGGTAACAGATTCAAGCACTCTGGAAGTGCCACCTGATCTTGGAGCTAAAACTGTAATAAACTTTGGATCTTGAGCTGCAATTGCGACTTGTTTGCCCTGATAATGAGATGCATATCCTAGACGGTAGTCATTGGGAAGTCTGTTAGAAGTATCAATATTTAATGAATAGTTCGGAGATAGTGACCCACATGCTATATCCACATAGTCACAATTAGATACTTCATCTTTCTCTACTGAAATAACATTGCCAGTCAGCACAACGCTTGTAGTATCACCTACTCCGAAGTGCAATAGATTCCAATAATCGTAAAAGTTCTCCTCATCAACTGATTCCACATCATCAAAAATAATAAACAAATCATCGTCCCTAACAAATGATCTTGATAAAAGAGCAATTACATTCTGCTGACTTAGGGGTTGGCTCCAATCTTCAGCATTACGGTATCCTAACCTCAATTTCAGTAAATCTAAATTAGGACTTTTTTGAAAGTAATCTCTAATGCAAGGATCTTCTATCATTTGTTCCTCAGTTACTGCTTCTTCATCATAAGAATTAAAAGCACTTATTGGGCGGTATAAAGCACCTTGGTTGTTTAATAGACTAGATAAAACCGTATCCGATGGGTTAACTATTAGCATATTGTGTGCATACGGAGATCGGCAATATTTTCGCCCGTCGTCCCAACCATATCGATAGTATCCTGGATCAATAAGGAATTGCTTGCCCTTATAGAAAAAGGAAAAACTTGATTGATCGGCTTGATCATGATAGCCAGAAAAACTATTCTCGTGAACTATTTTAAGCGTGGGTTTTAAATGATATGTTTGACTTGTAAATGCAGAGCTCTCTGAGACTTTAGTAAGTACAGAGAATTCGGAATTTGACCAGGATTCAAATCCAACAGAATTAGGCACCTCGGTGTAATTCAATATCTTCGGTTGTTTATAAGGATTTGATAAATATTGGACAAAAAAGTTACATGGTAGCCAACCAGATGATATGATTTTATAACTATCCGAATTTAAATCCTTTTTTGTGCGGATATACCATGAGCATTTAGGGTCAATGCTCTGATTATTAGATGTGTTTTGGTAGAAAGCATATGCTACACTAGGTTCGATCTCTTGAATGTATTTTGCATCATTATACGCCCAATCTTCTCCAGTAGGAGATAACTTTTGGGTCACATCACATATCCATGATATTATGTATTGGTTGTTAAAGTAATTTGTGCTGCCGGCAGAAAGCCTATTTCTTGCAACAAAATAAGGTGCCAATTGTGCTATGAGAAATCCCATATAATTCACACCTTCGAAATAAGCTCCACTTTTCGAAGTATGAAAATATAGCATACCAGCTTTCTGATGTTCCTGTAAAAAAGTTATAGGGACATTCGTAGAGACCAATTGGCTATCTACATAAGCCACGATGTCCGACATCTCGTCATACATACTTGGATCTGTAACGGATAGCAACAATGCGGTCAATCCTAATGCACCGTACATCCCTAACCTATATTGTATCATGCTGAAACCAGGATAATCGGGTTGTTCTGATGCAGGAAAGTCATGAGCCCAATAACCATGTTGGTATTGTTTATAACTTGTCGGGAAACTGGAAGGATTGGCAAAGATAGAGTCATAATAAGCTTCCGTTTCCAACATAATATCTTTACACATTAACATTATATTTTTTAGCTTACATAGATTATGGTAGTATGTATTGGTGCTATCCATGTCGCTGTAATAGTAATACAAGCAATCATACAACATTGAAGTATTTATAGCTAAATAGCTTAGTTTAAGAGCCCTATCCGTACTTTCAACGGATGTGTCTTTGAACGAGTCCTCTAGAATGGTCAAGTAATCATCCGAAATGGAGTATAGCTCATCGTTAATGCCGCTAATAGCAGATAACTGGTTTGTTCCAAACATTGCCTTGCCTAATTTGTATGCTGAATTACGGATGCTTAAATAGTCTTGTCCGGGAACATACCGATTAGCACGCATGTCATCATCTTCATATCGAACACGCGCACTATCAAGAAAACTATTCAGGAAATGATCGTAATACTCACTTGATGAATCAGAAATCGAACTACGAATATCAGTTAATGTCTGGGCGTCAATAGTGATGGAACGATCGATAAATGTCTGGGCGTACATAAAACCACACGAAATGATTGAAATGATTAAAGAAACTAATGTTTTCATAGTAATCTCCTACTTTAATAACACAAATTTCTTTGTGTTGCCTGGATTGTGTGAATCACGGACAAAGTATATACCTGCGGTACAATTCTTGCCGTTACGATCTCTTCTATCCCATACGACTTTTGCTGACGAATTTAAAGTATCCTCCACTTGGAATGTTTTTACTTTCTGGCCTCTCAGATTATATATCTCAATATCAGTAGTTCCTTTTGTACTTAGCGCACCATAATCAAGCTCTATCGTTAAAAAACCTTTTGCAGGATTCGGATAGGCAGATATTGCATTTACAGGAGGAGCCTGGACTTCATCTGCCACAGGTACCTGTCCATTTGGTAATAGTTTATACGCTGCGATATACGTATAACCTCCATTCCCCACAACATAAATACATCCATATCGATCTATTTGCATATTCTCTATAAAAAGAGGGAAGGATTCATATAACGTAATTCCGCTATAGCTTACAGACCAGATATTTGAAAGGAATTGGTCGAATTTGGATATCCTGAATCCACCTTGGATATCTATACCTAAGAGCACAAAATTATCAAAAGATTTTGATGCTGCGAGTATGTGAGACGTATTTGATCCAAGGCTATATCTTCGCATATTGCCCGAGAGATCTATGGATATAAGTGATGTGTTATAGTTACCATTGCTGGAATCGATAGTAAAAACTGCTAAGGAATCAGAGTCAAAAAACATATTAGTGCCATGATACTGATTGGTGCTATACTGATTGCTGACGCCGATGTCGTATCGGTTGAGGATTGATCCATTCACATCCGTTTGTAAGATACTTAGATCATCAGAGTTCAGATAAGAGGCCACATAGATTGTGTTGTCATCTCTTTGTACTAATTTAACGCAATTACTTGGATGATAATCTTGAACATCGGGTGGATAATATGTCGCAGCCAATGAATCTCCGATTGCGCTCATGCGAAATAGGGCTCCATTGTTTCCATAAGACTGCGCCGCAACCTTACCGCAAATCATAATCTCGCCATTTGTCAAGCGCAAAGCATGGTTGAAACTTGACGAGCCATAGCTAACAAAGGACTTATGATCATCTAGAGTATAAGATCCGTTTGTGTCTATGGATCCTACATGATAGCTATTTGGAGTACCGACCACAAAGTGCACAACGTCGTTTTGATCTATTTCTATGCCAATGATGCTACGGATGCCGTAAGTGCTCCAAATCGGCTTATACCAAAGAGGATCGCCTTGGGAGTCAAGCTTGATGATTACGGGTAGAAAAGTCCACCAAGGATCATCACAGAAACCTGCATCCCCAAGTATTATTAAACTGCTGTCAGAGCTTACATATATAGTTTTGGGAGTAAAGTCCTCCAGATAACCAAGAGTTGTTTCATAATCTATTAATGAAAATTTACTGATATACCCGCTCTGGGCAAATGCCATGCTACTGAGCATAGCCAGAATCGAGATGAGTAGAATAAGCATTGATTGTTTCATTTTATCCTCCTAATAGGATTTGCATATTTTTGTTGTAAGTGATTCATTGAAACGGAGCAGGTAAATACCCAGGGGACAATGTTTACCCTGCTTGTCTTTACCGTCCCATTCCGTCTCGCCTTTGCTAACCTCAATAGAGCGCACTAATTGACCTTTGATATTATAAATTTCTATACGGTTTTCTCCGGTGACTGCCCCATCATCTTGCGTGATCTTGATATTGAGATGATCCTTCATCGGATTTGGATAGGCAGATATTGCATTTACAGGAGGAGTCTGAACTTCATCTGCCACAGGTACCTGCCCATTGGGTAGTAGTTTATACGCTACAGCACTATTAAAATATTCAGAGCCCCCAATTTCACTCCCCG
>JAQVGE010000054.1 GCA_028696935.1 Minisyncoccota bacterium
TCGCAAACCTTATTCGAGAAAAGAGAACTCATGAAATAAATACAGTTATAGAAACTTCATCAGGAGAAGGGATGATTGATATGAATAGATCATTAGTTGACCTTGTTTCTCGTGGTGAAATCAGTATTGAAAATGCTTACCAATATTCTATTAACCCTAAGGGTCTTGAACGAATGCTATAAAAATTATGTTATTTAAATACGAAGCCATTACAAATACAGGAGAGAAAAAAATTGGAACAGTTGATGCTGCGACCAAAGATTTGGCCATTGCGGCGATTCAGCGTCGAGGTCTGATTGTTTCTTCTATTGGTGAAAATAGAGAAAAGAAAAGTTGGAGTGAAATTTCATTTTTTGGAAGTAGTATAAAAATGAAAGATATTGTGATGATGTCGAGGCAGGTGGCAACTTTGTTTGAAGCCCAAGTTTCAGCTTTGAAGGCTTTTAACTTACTTGCTACAAACACTGAGAATAA
The DNA here is from genome assembly GCA_028696935.1 of Minisyncoccota bacterium. The sequence continues at coordinate 475 of JAQVGE010000054.1, forward strand.
GGCACTGGTTAAAATTTTAAATATAGTAGCTGATGATATTCAGGCCGGTTCAACTATTTCAACAGCTCTTTCTAAGCATCCAGAAGTCTTTTCTCCTTTTTATGTAAACATGGTTAAGTCTGGAGAAGAGTCAGGAAAATTAAATCAAACCTTCAATTATTTAGCTGATTATCTTGATCGACAGTATCAATTAACTAGTAAGACTAGAAATGCTCTTATCTACCCAGGGTTTGTCATTGGGGTTTTTGTGGTGGTGATGATAATGATGTTCACTTTTATTGTTCCTAAATTAGCTGAAATAATTAAAGAATCCGGTCAGGCTGTTCCATTCTCGACAAAAGTTGTTATGGGGATTAGTGATGTTTTGGTTAACTATTGGATTTTTATTTTAATGGGAATAGTGGCTATCTTTATTTACTTAATTAAATTAGCTACTTCACCAGCTGGTAAAAGATATGCTGATCATTTAAAAATATCTTTACCGATTGTCCGAAATATTTATTTAAAACTTTATCTTTCTCGTATTGCTGACAATATGGACACAATGATTTCATCAGGAATTTCAATCCTAAGAGCAATTGAGTTAACTAGTGCCGTTGTCGGAAGTAGTATTTTCGAAGAAATTCTTAAAGATGTGGCAGAACAAGTTAAAGGAGGAAGTACTTTATCTGAAGCTTTTTCTCGTCATCCAGAAATTCCGACAATAATGGTTGGAATGATTAGTGTCGGAGAAGAAACTGGTTCACTTGGAAATATTTTGAGAACCTTGGGTCATTTTTACAGTCGGGAAGTTAACGATGCAGTTGATACTTTAGTTAGTTTGATTGAACCAATGATGATTGTTGCGCTTGGTCTCGGAGTTGGTCTATTGCTTGCTTCGGTCTTGATGCCAATTTACAACATTGCAGGTGGAATTGGATAGATGATTTATCCACAGATTCTTTAATTGTTGTACTTTTTTAGGTTCTGTGTGATATAATAGATTTATTATAAGGTCGTGTCTTTTTATAAAAGATTAAGTTAATATTATTAAAAATTTTTCGTATGAATAAAAATAAAGGTTTTACATTGATTGAGCTTCTAGTTGTTATTGCAATCATCGGTATTTTGGCTTCTGTTGTTCTTGCATCTTTAAATAGTGCTCGTGCAAAAGGTGCTGATGCCGCAGTTAAGGCAAACTTAAACAATATGCGCGCTCAAGCTGAAATTGTTTATGACGATAATGGTGATTATGCAACTGTTTGTGCAGATGATAACATAGCAGCAGCTCAAGCTGCAGCTGTATCAGCTGGTGGTAATGGTGGAGTTTGTAATGATGATGCTGCTTATTGGACTGCTTGGGCAGGGTTAAAGGGTACAGCGGGAGATGCTTGGTGTGTAGATAATACTGGTGCTTCGAAGCAAATAACTATTCCAACAGGAGCAATTACTGTTTGTCCTTAATATTTAGGATATTAAAACAAAAAACCACTCTTCGTAAACTTAGGGTGGTTTTTTGTTTTAAGAGTGGTATAATAAAAATATAATTACTAGTTTACTTTTTAATTAAAAAATTGAAGATGAAAAAGAAAAATTTTGATAGGGGTTTTACGTTAATTGAACTTTTAGTTTCCATTGCTATTATTGCTATCCTTTCTGGTGTTATTATGTGGGTTATTTCAGATGCCAAGAATAAAAATGCTGATGCGGCAATCAAGCAGGCCTTATCTGGAATCGCGGCTCAGTCTGGAATTTTTTATTTAGATAATGATCATTCTCTAGCAGGTTTTTGTTCTTCTACTGAGCCTAAAGGGGCTTACCCAATTGTTTTGAATGCTGCTAATAATGCTGGTTTGGCAACAGTAAGAGTAAACGAAGCAGGAAATTTAAATACAGCTACTTGTAATAACTCCGAGACTGCTTGGGCCGCAGAAGTGCCTCTTAAGATTAAAAATTTAGGTGGTTCTGGAATGTCAGCAATGTTCTGTGTTGACAGTACTGGTTTTACTGGAACTAGAAGCACTTCAATGGGGATGGGGGTTACTTGTCCGTCTTTATAATATTTATTTTTCCTAAAAAAACTCCAACATTTGGAGTTTTTTTAGTTTATTCTATTCTTATTTAATCTTTATAATGTTATAATAGAAAAATGAACATAATTGCTTTTATTTTTATCTTTCTCCTTGGGACAATTATTGGTAGTTTTTTAAATGTTGTTATCTATCGGTTAAACACTGGTAAGAGTTTTGTCTGTGGTCGTTCTATTTGTATGACTTGCAGTCGTAGTCTAAGATGGTACGAATTAATCCCAATTTTTTCTTTTCTTATTCAATCAGGCAAGTGCAGGCGTTGTGCAAGTAAAATCTCTCATCAATATCCTCTAGTAGAGTTTGGAACTGGTTTGATCTTTGTTTTAATTGCTAAACATTTCCTACCAATTTTATTTATTTCTTATTGGTCTTTTCTCCTATTATTTGTTTTATTTTCTTATATTTTCTCTCTTTTAATTATTATTTCAGTTTATGACATCAGACACAAAATAATTCCCAATAAACTTGCTTATTTATATGCTTTTGTTTCTTTTGTGTCTATTTTTCTTTCTTATCAAGGTGGTTCTTTGGGTTTAGCTTTTCCTTCAACTCTTGCTCTTTTCTCTGGTCCAATCTTTGCTATCCCTTTTGCTTTTTTGTGGTTAGTATCGAAAGGTAAATGGATGGGGTTGGGTGATGCCAAATTGGTTTTAGGTCTTGGTTGGATGTTAGGACCAGCTCATGCTTTATCTGCAGTTATCTTATCGTTTTGGATTGGAGCAATTTTTGGTTTATTTACGATTCTTTTTTCAAAAAAGAAAGTTGGGATGAAAACAGAAATTCCTTTTGCTCCATTTTTAATTATTGGGACAATGATTGCCTTTTTCTTTAATCTAGATATTTTTGGATTAATTAGATTGCTTCAGGTATAATTTAATTGTTGTATAAATGAATTCAATTTTTAAAAAAATAAAAGAGATAAACAAGAATAAACAAAGAGGAATGACCTTAATTGAGTTAATGATAGTTCTCTCAATTTTTCTTGTTTTAACTGGAGTTATAATTTTTGATTACAGTAGTTTTCGCTCAGCAATTTCAACCCAAAATTTAGCAAATGATATTGCTTTATCAGTTCGAAAAGCTCAAAGTTATGCAATTGGGGTGAGAGGAATTGACTCTCTTTTTGGTCACGGACATGGGATTTATTTTACAACTAAAAGTGGGGGTAGTAATTTGATTTCGGGTTCAAATAAATCATTTATTATTTACTATGATTTAAACGATAATGGTAAATATGATTACAGCGCCTCATCTATTTGTGGAGAACCGTCGTTAGGTAATGAGTGTGAAGAGATTTTAAGCATTAATAGTAGTGATGAAATTGGAGCTATTTATTTAAATAATAGTGGAACTCCTCAAGTTACAGGAGGAATGTTAGATATTGTTTTTGAAAGGCCAGATCCAGATGCAAAATTTTGTGCAAGGAATACTCTCTCATCTAATTGTTTGACGGGTGTTTCTAGTGCAAAAATAGAAGTTTCAAATGGTCGAACTGATGATAAAAGGGTTGAGAGAGTAATAACTATTTGGAATACAGGGCAAATAAGTGTTGAATAAGTAAGTTTTATGGAAAAATTTAAAAAACAAAAAATCAAAATTACTTCTACACTAACTAGGGAAGATAAAAAAACAAAGACGATATCTGGGTTTACCTTGATTGAACTAATGGTGGCAACCTCTATTTTCATGGTAATTATGCTAGTTGCTATGGGCTCTTTGGTTGTTACTTCAGATTCAGCCAAGAAGGCTCAGACTTTGAATTTTACAATGGACAATCTTAGTTTTGCTATGGAAAGTATGTCTCGTTCTCTTCGTATGGGGACAAACTATTATTGTAGTAACAGTATTTCAACTCTTCCTCCACTTGGGACAGCTGATTGTTCTGGTAGTTCTGGAATTGCTTTTACTCCAGCTAAAGGTAATGTTTCAACGGATTTAATGGCCTATTTTAGAGACGAGAGAGATGATGGCACATTTACTATCAAGAGATATGATTCTGATTTAGGAGAATCAGAGATTATCTCTGAGAATATTAATATTGACGAATTGAAATTCTTTGTTAAGGGGTCTTCAACTGGAGATACTGTTCAACCAAGTGTTTATATGATGATTAAGGGGTCAGTTTTAATTAAAGGAGAGGAAATATCTTTTTCGACTCAAACAATGATTTCCCAAAGGACATTAGATTAATTTATGAAAATACTTAAAGGACAATTTAAAAATCGATTTAATTTATTTAGGGATAAAAAATCCACATCTGGTTTTACTATTATTGAGACAATGGTTGCTATTTTCATTTTAACAATTGCTTTAACTTCACTTATTAATCTAACAGCCAGAAGTCTTTTTGCAGCGAGATATGCGAGAAATGAAATTACTGCTAATTATTTGGCTCAAGAGGCAGCGGACTATATCAGAAATGAACGTGACACGATTGCTTTTCAAAAAAGATTTAGTGGTGGAAGCTGGAATTCATTTTTAAATAAGTTTGGATTATCTGGAAATCAATTATGTTTTTCTACTAATGGATGTTATTTTGGGGTTAATGATAGTCTTGCTACGAGTATTGTTTCTTGTAGTGGAGAATGCCCTCTTTTGAAATATAGAGATACTGGAAATTCTTATTATTACTATGCTCCTAGTGGAGAAAATTCTATTTTTAGAAGAACAGTTAAGATGGAAATGAGTAGTAATCCGGATGAAGTTTATGTGACAGTTACGGTTTCCTGGAATAATGGTAATGCTCCAAAATCAAAAGTTTTACGTTTTAGTTTGCTTAAATGGCTAGATTAATAATTAAAATTATGAAAAAGAAGAAACAAAAAGGATACTCAATTTTATTTACAGTTGTTTTAGTTAGTATCATTTCACTAATTGGAATTGGTTTATCTAATACAACTTATAAACAATTATTAATCTCATCTGGGGCTAAAGATTCTCAGTCTGCGTTTTTCCAATCAGATATGGCAACAGAATGTGCTTTGTATGCTGATGTTGGGACAGACGGAGCTATCCTCTCTGGTTTTTCTTTTAATTGTGGAATAGATGAAGATGGTAATCCTTATAATTTACAAATAACTAAAAATAGTGATGATTACAATCTAAAGGCAAATGGTGTGCCAATTAGTGACCCTTGTTTTGAAATAAATATTCAAAAAACCTTAACTGCAACTTCAGAAGACACCGACATCTTTGCTAGTGGTTATAATGTCTGCAATAAAAGTGGTTCTCGAACAGTTGAGCGTACAATTGAAGTTAACTATTAGTTTAAATGAATCCCGTTAGAAATAGAGAGTCTTTAGACTCTCGTTTGTAATGGGGAGTATATTATCAAAATATAAGATTATTTTAATGAAAAACTAATTGAGGTAGATATAACACATATGATTTCTAACGGGATGGATAAAATAAAAGCTAAAAACCGCATACAAAAACTTCGAGCGGAGATTTCTCGTTTACGTTTTCTTTATCACGTAGAAGATGACCCAAGGGTAACAGATGATGTTTATGATTCTTTAAACAAAGAGCTTAAAAAACTTTTAGTAAAATATCCTGAATTTATTAATCCAAATGCCCCAGAAAATAGAATTGGCGGTAAACCTTTAGATAAATTTAAAAAAGTGCATCACCATTCGCAGATGTTTTCAATGAATGATGTTTTTTCAGAAGAAGAAGTTTTAGATTGGGAAAATAAAATAAAAAAGTTGTTAAATTACGAAGAAAAACAACTTGATTATTTTTGCGAATTAAAACTGGATGGATTATCAGCCTCTCTCATTTACGAAGATGGAGTTTTTGTCCGGGGGGCTACAAGGGGAGATGGTTTTGTTGGAGAAGATGTGACAGAAAATTTAAAAATGATTGAAACGTTACCATTAAAATTGAAAGAACCCTATCCTTCGTATCTTGAAGTTAGAGGCGAAGTTGTGATGCCCAAAAGAGTTTGGAGAATTCTAAATGAAGCCCAAGAGAAATTAGGTAAACCTGTTTTTGCTAATACTAGAAATGCTGCAGCGGGGAGTCTTAGACAGTTAGACCCAAATATTGTTAAAGAAAGAGGCCTTGATTTTTTCGGTTGGGATTTGATTCAGTTGAAAAATCAAAAAGACGAACCAAAAATTAATAATCACTCAGAAAAACATGAATTGCTCCGCCGTTTGGGTTTTCAGGTTGCACCTTATGAGACAAAAGCTAAAAACATTAAAGAGGTTC
>JAQVGE010000055.1 GCA_028696935.1 Minisyncoccota bacterium
TGCTTTGACATAACCTGTATTACTTTTTGTGGAGCCGCTTCAGAGACTTGAATCGAGAAAACTCTTCGGTTTAGTTATGCTTTGACATAACCTGTATTACTTATTGTGGAGCCGCTTCTCAGACTTGAACTGAGGACCTTCGCTTTACAAAAGCGTTGCTCTACCAACTGAGCTAAAGCGGCATATCTTAATTTTCGAAAACACAATATACTATAAATTTTAACTATTTTTATCTACATCTTCAGGGTTTATTTCTTCGCGAACTTTTTCCCTAATATGTTTTATTTTTGCTTTTGATTCTAGGATAGCTTTGCTAAAGAAAGAATGTCTATAAGAATTCTGGTTTATATTTTTTTTAGAAACGGAACCATTTTTTTGCCATTTACCGTTAATAATTTTTTTAATTTTGGCGATAAAAATAAACCAATATTTAGCAATAATAAAAACTATCCCTTGGATCAAATGTTTGATAAAATATAGCATATTTTTTTCTAAATGTCTAAAGGGAATTTCTTTTAGAATATTCTGCTTATTATTGTCAATCTCAATTTGAGAAGTTCTAATTTCCCAAGCTCTAAATAATAACATTCCAAAAGCAGTAAGGATAGACAGTGAAAAAATTATTACAATTAAGGTCATTTTATTATTTTATGGACTCGTATTCAAAACTTACCAAGGTCGCATTATTTTGCTTCAATAAGTTTTCAATAGTTAGTTCTGGGTTTTTGATGAATGATTGATCTAGAAGAGTTTGTTCTTTGAAGTATGTCGAAATTTTTCCTTCCAAGATTTTCTTTTTTATATCTTCTCCCTTATCTGATTCAGCAACTTCTTTTTCAAAAACCTCAATAACTTTTGCTTTATCTTCATCTGTAATATCTGCACTTGTTTTATAAACAGGTTTCATTGCAGCAATGTGCATAGCAATATCTCGAGCAATTTCCTTATTTCCTCCTTTCAAGGAGACAATAACTCCACTTTTACCTCCATGAACATAGCTCCCAATCACTTCACCAGTAATTTCTTTAACTTGTCCTAATTCAATTTTTTCTCCAACTTTTTGGACAACAGGGTTTATTAAATCAAGAGACTCAGATACCATCTTCTCAACTCCTTCTTTAAAAGCAATTTCAGTTAATTTGTTCGCTAAAGAAAGAAAATCTTCATTTTTCGCGACGAAATCAGTTTCTGTGTGTAGGGTAAGCAAAACGGCCTTACTTTCATCTTCTAAGATGACAATAACTCCGTCTTTGGCATTACGATCAGCTTTTTTCATTGCAATGCTACTTGATTTTTTCTTTAAGATAATTAAAGCTTTTTCCATATCTCCATTAGCTTCTTCAAGAGCATTTTTACATTGCATAATGGAGACGCCAGTGCTATCTCGTAATTCTTTAACTAATTCTGTGGTGATATTTGTAGACATTTTAAATTTTTAGGTTAATTATTAATTTTATTTTTGAGAATTAGAACCACTTGCCCCGTTCTCATAAGCGTCTTTTATTTCTGAAAGGAAAAAACTAATACTTGAAACAGATGCGTCATTAGCCACAATAGGGAATTCAATCTTTTTTAAATTACAGTCAGTATTTAATAATGAAATAACTGGGATTTTCATCTTTTTTGCTTCAGTAACAGCAATCGATTCTTTTTTAGGGTCAACGACAAACATTGCGTCTGGAATCTTAGAAATCCCAGTTAGTCCTTGGAAGTTTTTAGTCATATCTTCCATTTCTCGACTGATTAGAAGTCTTTCCTTTTTTGTATATTTTTCGAAACCACCTTTTTCTTTTTGGTCTCTTAGTTCAAGTAATTTAGAAATACGTTTTTTTATTTCAGGAAAATTAGTTAAGGCTCCTCCAACCCAACGGTCAGAAACATAAGGCATACCCAAAGCTAAGGCAACTTCTGTTATTTGTTGACGAGCTTCAGCCTTAGTACCTACAAATAAAATGTTTTTACCTGTTGCAGCTAAACTCTTTATTTGTTCCAAAGCTTTTTCTAGGAGCTCGTAAGTTTTTTCGATATCAATGATATCAACTCCATTTTTTGTGTTAAATATATAAGGGGCAGTTGATGGATGTCGACGACTTTTGGAGTATCCATAATGAACTCCTCCTCTAAACATTTCTTCTATCTTTTTTTCTTGTGTACTCATAATCTATGATTAATTGATTAATCCGCTTCGGGCGGAATTTATAATTGTTCCGTTTTTAAGCATTCCAGCCTTCGCCCAGCATCTCTTTTAAAAAGTGATGAGGGTTTCTTTACAAGGTAGCCTTTAAATTTAAAACAAAAAGCTCCTCACGGAACAGACTTATACTACCAGAAAAAAGCCTTTTTTGCAATAACCTATTTTTGACCCAAACAGTATTTTAGGGTAAGATGTGGCTATACGAATTCCGTTAAGATTTGTTTGTGTTATCTAAGATAACGGGGTTGATTTAGCCATATTTTAGATATTTTTACTTTATCATTTAACTTTTGTACGAGAGTTAGAAACTCTCTACTTCCAATCAGGATGAAACAATCACAATTATTTACAAAAACTCAAAAAGAAAATCCTGCTGATGAGGTTTCGATGAATGCTGAGCTTTTAATCAAGGCTGGTTTTATCAGTAAAGAAATGGCTGGAGTTTATTCTTATCTACCGCTTGGTTTGAGAGTTTTAAAAAAGATTGAAGATATCATTAGAGATGAAATGGATAAGATTGGTGGTATTGAAATGCGAACAAGTATTCTCCAGAATAAAGAAGTCTGGGAAAAATCAAATAGATGGGATGATAAAATTGTAGATAATTGGTTTAAGACAAAATTAAAAAATGGTGGAGAAATCGGATTGTCTTTTACTAATGAAGAGGCTTATTCCAATCTTTTAAAGCAATATATAAATTCTTATAAAGATTTACCTATTTACCCTTATGATTTTAAAAGTATTTTTAGAAATGAAACGAGAAGTAAATCAGGGATTCTAAGAGGAAGAGAATTTTATTGGAAAGCCCTTTATTCTTTTTCGAAAGATGAAAATGAACATAATGAATTTTACGAGAAAGCAAAACAGGCTTATAGAAATGTTTTTAATAGAGTTGGTATTGGTCATTTAACATATTTAACTTTTGCTTCTGGTGGTACTTTTTCTAAATATTCACATGAATTTCAGACATTAACTGGTGCTGGGGAAGATACAATTTATGTTAACGAGGAAAATAATATAGCTATAAATAAAGAAGTTTTTACTGATGAAGTAAAGAAAGACTTAGGTTTAGGTGATAATTTTAAAGAATCTCGAGCAATCGAGGTCGGAAATATTTTTTCTCTAAATACAAAATTTTCTGCGCCTTTTGACTTAAAATATAAAAATGAAAATGGTGAGGAGAAATTGGTCATAATGGGAAGTTATGGAATTGGTTTAAGTAGATTAGTGGGGACAATCGTAGAAGTTCTTTCTGATGGCAAGGGGATTATTTGGCCTGAAGCGATTGCTCCATTTAAAATTCATTTGCTTATTTTGGGAGATGATCCAGAAGTTAAAAAATCAGCAGATGAGCTTTACCAAAAAATAAAAGACAAAAGAATTGAAGTTCTGTATGATGATCGTCAAGAAGTTAGTGCTGGAGAAAAATTTGCTGATGCTGATTTAATTGGTATACCTTATCGAGTTGTTGTTTCTAAGCGCAGTCTTTCTGATGGTGGATTTGAAATAAAGAAAAGAATTGAAGAGAATGGAAAGATAATTAATGAAGAAGAATTATTAAAATTACTCGACTCTTAACAGATATCTATGTTTAAAAAATTTTATCAAATGTTTTCAAATGATATTGGGATAGATTTAGGGACAGCGAACACCCTAGTTTATTTGAAAAATCATGGAATCGTAATCAACGAGCCTTCTGTTGTTGTTGTCAATCAGAAGACAGGACAAATTGTAGCTGTTGGTGCGGAAGCAAAATCTATGCTCGGGAGAACACCCTCCCATATTAAAGCGGTTCGTCCGATTGTTGACGGAGTTATTTCTGATTTTGAGGTTACGGAAGAGATGCTTTCTTACTTAATTGGTAAATCAGAGAAAATTTCTAAAAAATTTATAAGACCAAGAGTAATTGTCGGAGTTCCAACTGGTATTACTAATGTAGAAATTAGAGCAGTTGAAGATGCTGCTCATGGAGCAGGAGCTCGTGATGTGTATATTATAGAAGAGCCAATGGCCGCAGCTATCGGAATACGTTTACCGATTAAAGAGGCTCTTGGTTCAGTAATTGTAGATATTGGTGGAGGAACAACAGATGTTGCAGTTATTTCTCTTTCAGGTGTTGTTCGTTCAAAAAATTTAAAAGTAGCTGGAGATCTTCTAAATTCAAATATTGTTAATTATATGCGTGATGAGTTTAAACTTTTAATTGGTGAAAGAACTGCTGAAAATGTTAAGATTGCTATTGGTTCTGTTGTTGAAGGAGAACCAATGGAAGCTGAGGTCCGAGGGCGAGATTTAGTTACAGGGCTACCAAGGCAGGTTATTATAACTGATGCTGATATTAGGGAAGCCATTCTACCTTCAATTATTAGCTTAGTTGATGGAATTAAAGAAGTCTTAGAAACAACCCCTCCCGAACTCCTTTCGGATATAATGAAAAGAGGGCTTGTCCTCTCTGGAGGAGGCTCTCTTTTGCGTGGTCTTGATACGATGATTGAAAGTGTCATAAAAATTCCTGTTTACGTAGCGGAAGACCCTCTTACTGCAGTGTCTCGGGGGATGGGAATAATTCTTGACGACCTTGATTCTTTTGAAGAGGTTTTATTAAATACAGACGATGCATCAGTTCCGAAATAAAAAAACCATAGTCAGGAAGAAAAAAATTACTAAAATTTTTCTAGTTTTAGTTCTTTTTGGTGTATTGGCTTTAGCTTTAAGTTTTAGTTTTGGATCAAGGGTTTTTAATTATATCGGTAAACCAATTTGGGTTTCTAAAAAAGTAGCAGTTAATGAGTTGGGTGATTTAAGTTATTTATCTAAAAGTAGAAAATCTCTCGATTTGGAAAATCAAAGCTTATTAGAAGAGAATTCTAGATTAAAAATTTTAATGATTGATTATCAAATTCTTAAAAAAGAAAATGATAAGTTAAAATCTTTAATTGGTAGAATCTCTCCTAATAATGATTTTATTTTAGGGTCAATCTTAACAAAACCAAATTATTCTCCTTATGATACTCTAATTATTGATATTGGAGAAAATCAAGGCCTAAAAGAAGGATTACTTGTCTATGTAAATGGTAATATTCCTATTGGAGTAATTAGTCAGGTTTACACAAAAACATCTTTAGTTGAATTGTACTCAAACCCAAGTAGAATTACACATGGATTAATAGAGGAATCAAATATTACAGTAGAGCTTATTGGGCGAGGCGGAGGGAATTTTGAGATGTCTTTGCCTTTTGAGATAACAGCAAACAAGGGAACTTCAGTTTTATTACCTAATATAAATTCAGAAATTTTAGCGGTAGTTGAAGAAGATATATCTGATCCAACAGACCCTATTAGAAAGATAATTCTTCGTTCCCCAATAAATATTCAAAATGAAAAATGGGTTCAGGTTAAGATAAACTAATGAATCCCACTAGAGTTTATTAATTATATAAAAATAATATTTAATTTAAAATATTATTTACACGGGATGAATGCAATTGATTTTAAAATAGAAAAAAAGATGGAAGGTTTTCTTGGGCGAGCTGGGGAAATAAAGACCCCTCATGGGGTTATAAAGACCCCATCTTTTGTTGTTGTTGGAACTAAAGCAACGGTTAAGTCCCTAACCCCTTCCCAAATTAAAGATAGTCACATACAAGTTGTCTTGGCTAATACTTATCATCTTTATTTACAACCAGGAGATGAGCTTATTAAAGAGGCTGGAGGGCTAGAAAAATTTATGAATTGGCAAGGTCCAACCATGACTGATTCAGGAGGTTTCCAGGTTTTCTCTTTGGGAGCAGCTTATGGTAAAGAAATTTCTAAAGTTGTTTCTGTTACTGATCCTTCTTTGCTTATCCCTGAACGCTCATCGGCACTAGATGGGGTTCCTAGATTAGCCACGATAGGCAATGATGGTGTTTCTTTTCGTTCACATTTAGATGGGTCTCTTCATTATATTACTCCAGAAAAGTCCATAGAAATTCAACATAATCTTGGGGCTGATATCATTTTCGCCTTTGATGAATGCACTTCACCAACAGAAAATGATAGATATCAAGAAGAAGCTCTTTCTCGTACTCACGCTTGGGCTAAAAGAAGTTTAAAAAGACATCTAGAATTAGAATCTCAAAAGGTTTATCAAACCCCGGGGGTTGGGAACTTATCAAACCCCGGGGGTTTGGGTTTTTCTGCTAATTTACCTCAAGCTTTATTTGGAATTGTTCAAGGTGGTCGCAATGAGGTGCTTCGTAAAAAGTCAGCTAAAATAATTTCTGAGATGAAAATAGATGGCAAAGGTTTTGATGGTTTTGGAATTGGTGGTTCATTTGCCAAAGAAGATATGTCTAAAGCTTGTCAGTGGGTTAATGAAATCTTGCCCGAAGAAAAACCTCGTCATTTACTTGGGATAGGAGAACCTATTGAGTTATTCATAGGTGTAGAGAACGGGGTGGATTTGTTCGATTGTGTTGCCCCAACTAGAATTGCTCGTAATGGGACTTTGTTTACTAAAGCAGGTAAGTTA
>JAQVGE010000056.1 GCA_028696935.1 Minisyncoccota bacterium
CTCATAATCCGTGGGTCGAAGGTTCAAGTCCTTCTGGGCCCAGTAACAGAACTCCTTGCAATGCAGGGAGTTCTTGTTGTTAGAGGATACAATAATTCAACATTCACTAGAGCACTGTACCAAAAGGTGTACCAAAAAGTCTTGGAACGTATTGAGAATCTCCTATGAACAAGGCTACACCGTTTATCGGCATGATTCCTGTGGATGCAAAATAGACAGCCTCTGTGAGTGAAGCAACCTTCTGGCCAACACACGAGTTGGTCTTCGCCGAAGCAGTAGAAGAGCAAGTATAAAAGTAATAAAACAGGAAAGAGAAATTTGGGAGTTCTACACGGAACCCTGTTTTACGAAATTATGCACCGAAGCTGTTATTCTGCGTTCTCTGCGGAGGATGTGGATTTTCTTCCTAGTACTGATAATCTGCGTAGCCATAGCTGGTACTTGATAAATTACACCATCACTCATCAATAAGAGTTTCCGATTCAATACTACTGTTATGAGAAAAATGACTTGCATGTTCTCTTGATCGGTAGTGAGGGCTCAGGTTTATAAATAATGCTTTCACTTCCTCCTTGCTGAGATTTCCAAACTGCGCTATGAGCTCTTCCTGCCTTGGTTGACCTAAAGTTATCCTATACAAGGTAAGCACTTTGAGCAGATATTCATATAATCCCTGATCCTTGCTTAGTGTAAATTGAGGAACAATCCTTTGAATCTTATATTTTAGACTATCATCGGTCTGGTCAGATTTTTGGATTCCCCAGAATGGAATGAGTTCAGATGATTTTCCAGCGAAAGCTTTACTGGCTAAATCAAAGATTTCTGTCCATGCATCATCATTAAACTGCGCATCTCTAAACCTACTAGCTAGATTCTTCCGGATTGCAAAGTTCTTGAAGCGATTTATCCTACCTTCACGTTGCTCAAAATCAATCGGATTCGAAGGCAAGTTCCAATGCATAATTCTTCTGCAGTAGTAATGAAAATCAAGCCCTTCCTGGCCTACCGAAGTTGTTGCCAATACGAATGGGTAGAATGGAGAATTAAAAGCATGACGCAGAGCATTTTTCCGTGAAACTGCCTTGTCTTCATCCTTGGTTTTATAGAACCCGGCTGCAAAATGTGTTCGCATTGACATCTTGTTATGAGATCCATCTACTTCATGGATTCTTGAATGGAAACTTTCGCAGGAATCGACTTGAATCGGAGCGGATCTGATGTTTACGTAGGAGGATAACAGACTGAACAATAATTTCCGGTCCGACTCACTTGATGACAGCCTGTTATCCTCTGAAACCATGTGAGCCCACTCATCCAAGACAGATTGAAAGCACCCTTCACAGCAGTATCTCAAAACTTGTTTCCAATGACCCTCTCCGCTATTGAGTTTTTCAGCCAATATAATTATGGCAATCGCCTCAGGAGAATTGAATTTATCAATCATCCTTCGTGCCAACAATGAAGATTCCAATAACAATCCATCACTACTGCGATACGCACATACTGCAGGAGATCCCACTGTCATGAGAGCTAGTACTTCCACAAGATCTTCCGGAAGTTTCCCAGTAGGAGGATCTCGCAATTCTTCTCTTACTTTTTCCAGATGCTCTATCAGATTGCTTTTGTCATCCGCCAACTCATTTTTTCTGGTTTTAATCGCATTGATCCAGTTATCAACAAACCCGTGTTGCTGTTGATTATCAAGGAGCATTGGAATCAGATAATACCAACTGGCATCTGCCTGTCCGTCATTATCAACTGAAATTTGCAAGGAGGTAATGCGTTCAGCCAAATTCTGTTTGATTGATTGAAAAAGATTATCATAGGTTAACTTACCATTTAGGGTAGCGATGGGATCAAATATTTTTGATAGCGTCATAGAAGGATACAAGAGCGTTAAATATTTATGTCTTTGGTTTTCCTCGATTGATCCCAACTCCAATCTTCGAGCTGGATTCCTTCTCTCGCGTTTCTCACCATCAACATCTTTCTTGGACTTTCTGGTGAAATACTTGATATTCTTCAGCTTATCCTTAAGCTTCCCTAGTGTTTTCAATTCAAGTTCATATGACATGAGCGTAGCTATCATTCGTGGCACCATTTCCCACGATGAAAATACTAAGATTTTTGAAAACATATCTTTGTTCTTGAAAGTTCCTTCCAAAGGAAAGCACGGCAATGAAGGTGGAACCCACAGCAACAGTTCGTTGTTACTTTCAAAAATAATCTTCCTCAACATTTCAAACCGGGAATTCGGAATTGAAAAATCGGTATAGGTCTGAATCTTATTCTGATTCAACCAAACAGAAGGACTCTTTAGCAGTCTCTTCTGCTGTGTAGAAAGATTGCTCCATTCATTTTTAAGGAATTTTTCCAATTTTACCTTAATCTGATACTTTTCGAGATAGGATAACAAAAATGGAGCTGATTTAGCATATTCTATAGGTAAGTTTTCTTTCCCTAGACTTTGAAAGATTGCCTGTGCATCGAGATAAGAGACAATGTCCGACTCATTCGGAATAATTGGCACCGTATGGGTTTCATTGTCGATGAGATTTCCGGCATCCTCTGCGACATGTCGTTCTGTTTTGCATATATGCTTAGTCATTAACTGTTCAACTGTGGTTTTGGCAACCTTCACCACTGCAAATCCTTCAGGCGTGAATTCTCGTAGCCTTTCTGAAAACGTATTCCATTCCGTCTGGAATTCTTTTTCAACCTCAGAATTGTTCATTAGAAAATTCATCACTCCCATGAACTCTGAGTAGTGACTTTCTTCTTGAGGATCCTCCATCTCCTCTAAAGTTGAATAGAGCTTATACGGTGTAGCGGACAGCAGGAGAACCTTGGGATCATTACCTCCCGTTGATGCAGAAAGAAACTTTTTTGCGAGCAGAGATGTTTCAGAGCCCTCATCAGCTGAGATCAAGTTTTTAAACCTTTGAAACTCATCCATGATAATCAGATCCGGTTCCAACCTGTTGATACTGATTTCTGCAAAAAGTATACGCAAATTGCTGATGATATCGGCCGCATACGGAGACCGGTAATCAGGATCATTATCAATCTGCTGGCAACTCTCCTTCAATTGATCAATCAAGAATTTATGAGTAGTAGTAAAAGCTTCAGACAACTTTGTTCCCATGAAGGCCAAATACGCACCACTGCTGAGATCATTACAATTTTCGACTTGCTCTTCATAGAAATTACAGTCCCCCTCCCAGTTCCTTTCCAACATCGCTCGATCGAATTTCAGAAATAACTTCAAGGAATCGTACCAGATCCCAAATTCTTCGAGAGTTTTGGTCTTATTCAGCACAGCAAGAATCAAAGCTCGTTCAGCCTTTGTTCCGCCACTGGATTTCAACGAGAAGGAAGTAGCAGGGGTAAGTGGAATCAATTGAAAGTATCTCCCCTCCTGACCGATTCCATTACTATTTTGATATTCCTGTTGGAATATTTTCAGATGCTGCATCGAAAGCCGGGAATCAGCGATTCGATCAACCATGAAATCTTTCTGTCCGGTAATGATTAGTTTTCGGAGATTCTGGTCGGCAATGTTCTGGTTGGAGCAGACATATACAATCTTAAACAGCTCATCACCTTCCTCTCGATGCCACCGAGCCGTGGATGCAATTACCCCCTTGGCTATCAATGTTTTACCCAGACCAACTTCATCCGCAACAAGTACACGATTGTGGCAATCATGAAAACACTTCATGACTTGCTTTACGGTTGCCCGTTGGAAATCCTTCAGCCCTGCAAGAGCTTTTTCTTCAAGAATCTTAAGTTCTTCTGGGGTAGGCAAATTACTCATATCTTCGCAACCTTGATAATTGTATAAAAGACTTCATGGAATCCTGCAGGTACCGAGGGATGGTCTTGCAGGTCTTCCAACAACTTCTCAACATCTTTCAATCTGCTGGGCTTATCTGCTGCAACCTTGAGCATTTTTTCATACATCGCCGGTATAAGTTTATTATTGTCAGATAAATCAGCTGAATACTTCTTGAATCTTTTCAGTTCCATCACTATATCATAATAGTCATCGCCCATAAGCAATGACACATAGGAGATGAAGTCCTGTTCATCCCGGATGACTGACTTTACGATAGCAGCATCCCTATCGCCAGGCATTCCAGTCAATGGTATTCTTACAATTCGTTCCAATCTTGTATCGATATCTCCGTCTAGCTTGATCAAGAAAAATTCGCAAAGCTGTTCCTTCTTCATTTTTGAGAAAATTATTTGGGTAGTAATGTCTTTCCCTAGGTTAGGAGATAAGAGTGGGAAAAGGCTGCCCTTCACATCTTCGCACACATTGGATGCACTAATTTCAAAATCAAAGAAATCATCTCCAGTAGGCTTTACCTTCCCAGCAAACTCCAGTCGTCGTAAATATCCAGTCAACTCTTCCAGTGTCGCTTCTTTTGGATCTGGAATGTACTCTGGCATTTCTTCAGAAAGCAACTCGAAAGGGCTATCATTGCTTTCCAAGAGTGCTCTAGAGAGCATTTCAGTATTCAACTTTCCCCAAGTCGTCGATAGTTTCAACATAAACTCGATATTGCCACCACTAAATGCATTGTATGAAGCATTCATCGAACCTATAAATAATTCACTTCTTGAATTATAT
This sequence comes from Minisyncoccota bacterium, assembly GCA_028696935.1. Next base: position 4,637 of record JAQVGE010000056.1, read on the forward strand.
GTTCGAAAGAACAACTTTGCATGAATATCCTGACCATCCAGATTTGTGTAATCTTCATGTTCTTCCCCGCTATGGAAAGCTTCTTCTCGTAATGAATAGATATCAAAATCCTTACGGACTCTTTCGGAAAGTTTGGATACTTCAGATCTTCTGGTAATTAGAATGGGTCTGTAATCATGTAGATTTTTCCCACTCTTCATATCAAGCAATCTTTCCAGCGGGGTTTTCTTTCCTTGACCTCCAAGAAATGGAGACATGACGATTAGCCTATCCCACTTGTTAAATAGTCCGCTATTGTCAATGGAGTAGGATCCCCCAGTCCCACGAGAGATTCCCACAGGATGAAAATCAAAATCTACTTTATCTTCTCCAGAAGAGAATTTTACTTCCATGATTTCTTTTGCCATAGTTCCCAACATCTTTTTCTTCTGGCCTTGTTGAGTAGTGTCCTTGCATTGTTTCATGAGATATTTTAGGAAATCCTGAAGAGGGGTATTCTTCATATCTTCTTCCTTCTCTGTCTTCCCCTCTAAACAGATGGCAACATCCCAACTGCAATCAAAGGTCAAGTTGCGCGAAAGTATGATTACACGCCACAAATCACTGATTCCATTCTTGAATTTTACAATCCATACTTTGGGATGGAACACATGATGAATTCTTCTATTCGTCTTGATCTCAAAGACAATCGAATCAAGCAATCCATGTACAGGAATTATATCTTGAGGAATAAAAACCTGACCAGTCTGGCAGAACACCGCGATACGCTGGCTACTTAAAGTCAAAGCATTCAACATCCGTATGGGGTTCTTAAGACAATCGTCATCCATCGTTTCAGAAACTCCCAAAGCCATCGTAACGCCTATTAGGGAATTCAGGTCTAACGAATAGGTTGTCCCGACAGCAAATTCTGTCTCATATCCCAAAGGTGGAGTGAGGAGCTTCGTATAATCCAGTCGGTCTGATTGAGGATTCAACAGTTTCTTTTGTACAGTTGCCATATTACCTCCCTAACCCTTGATGAATATCTGAAAGCAACTGTAGAGCAATCGGCAACCTATAATCCAATTCATCGATGCCAATATTATATTCGAGGTTAAGCTGTTGGATATTCTTGAACTTCGACCGACTCCTTTTTAATGATTCTTCCCTTTTACGTATCAAACTATCTACAGTATCAAAATCCCCTGTTTTCAAGGATTCATATACCGAATTCAAGAATTGTTTTGTCTTATTTTCCGACTCCCGATGTAGTTTCAACAGAGTAAATATTTCTTCAAGATGATTATCGCCAAGATCATAGACCTGAACGAGAGATTCTTGCCACTTTCTATCATAGGATTCTCGATTCATTCCCTCTCTTAACAACCAATTGAATCGCACATTAATGATTTTGTTGAAGGTTGCGAACCAAGATGCAAGTTGAATCTTTCTGGTCATCTCCGCATCTTTGAAGCCTGAAAAGTCCAGAAGATCTTGGAAAGACAGATTATCCTTGGTCAATAAGTACCAATTATCCTGAACAAGAAAGTGAGCCAGAAGGCTTTCACCATGAGAAGCCATTATCTTTTTTTTGAGAAAAATCGCCTCATCATCGGTCAACCGTATTTCCGATTGATCCAAGGGCTCGGGAATCTTGTCTGGGAAATCGAAGAATGATAATCCAGCAATCGTATACATAGGGTCATCATTCAAAGCATCTTCATCACCTTCAACCTTTTTCCCAGATAACTTCCCTTGTTCACGCTTCCCAAAATGTTTCTCGACGAACATACAGTACTGGTTGAGTGAGAAATTTTTCAGGTGCTCTTCAGGAGGATTGAAAATCTTCCAAGATCGTATTCCACTCCAGTAAACACTGCTAGGCTTACGCTTTAAATTTAAAACCCTCTTTTGCACAGTGTTGGTAAACTGTTAGCAAAATATTGAAATTAGTGGTAAGGTAATAAGGCATTGAGAGGGCGATGGAGCAGAAGATGTGGTAGTCCCTGCCCATTGTTCTCCCAAT
>JAQVGE010000057.1 GCA_028696935.1 Minisyncoccota bacterium
TTATACTTACACTACTAAAATAATTTTATTTGTCAAACAAAAGAAAAAGCCTAGGTCATTTCTTTTATTCCTAGGCTTGATTAGACATTGATTTTTTTAAACGCAGGTTTTTTCAGGGACCTTCAATCCCCCGTTTGCACAACTTAATCCGTGGTGGCAACTCGCCAAAAACTTGCATCGTGGACTGATAACCTGCGTTTTTCCCGAGAAAAATTCGATTCTCAATTAGCCTAATTTGGCATGGCCAGTAGAGGCTTGGAAAAACACTGTCCATATATAAAGTATTATTCACCAAAGATAATACACTCATAATCATTAAAAGTCAATTAATAGTTTGATTTTTATTATAAAATAAGATATTTTTATAAGATGATAATAAACTTAATTATTTTTTGTGTTTCCCTTTTCCTTGTTATCAAAGGAGCTACCCTATCAACTAAATATGCCACTGGAGTTGCTGAAAGTTTTGGACTCTCTAAATACGTAGTTGGATTTATTATAGTTGCTATTATTTCGATTCTACCTGAAACTTTAATCACTATTAATTCTGGATTAACAGGAAATCCCTCTTTCGGATTAGGAACACTTCTAGGCTCAAATGTGGCTGATTTAACTTTAGTTTTTGTGATTACTGTTGCTGTCGCTAAAAGAGGAATAAAAATAGAAAGTAAGATTCTTAAAAATAACGTCATCTATCCTTTCATTTTACTTTTACCAATAATTCTCGGAATGGATGGTAGCTACACTAGACTAGAAGGCGTTATTTTAATTCTTATCGGGTTAATTTTTTATTTTCTCGCGATTCGAGGAGGATTAGCCGAAGAAGCCGAAAGTCTAGCCCCTAAATCTAATAAATACAAAAATTCTTTCTATCTATTACTAAGTATGCTTATCTTGCTAGTAGGTGCTCATTTTACAGTAACATCTGCTACTCAGTTAGCAGGAAGTATCGGAATTAGCCCAATCTTTATTGGAATGTTCGTCGTTGGATTAGGGACAGTTATTCCTGAACTACTCTTCTCAGTTAAAGCCATCAAGAAAAACGATGATTCTCTCGCTGTTGGAGACCTCTTAGGAACTGTTTTAGCTGATGCCACAATTGTTGTTGGACTACTTGCCTTAATCACTCCCTTTAACTTCCCTGTAAAAATAATTTATGTAACTGGAGTCTTTATGGTAATGGCCTCATTTCTTTTGTTTTATTTTATGAGGTCAGGAAAAACCTTAACTCAAAAAGAAAGTTTTATGCTATTTATGTTTTGGGTTTTGTTTGTTCTAGTTGAAGTAGCCTTAAACAGCTAAAATCTATTTGGTAGATAAATCTTTTTTATTAACTTTTACCTTAGAAATAGTTGGTTTGCTTTTAGCCTTTTTCATTTCAATTAGTAAATCTTTCTCTTTCAGACCAACTTGAACAATATCTCCCTTTTTAACACCTTTCGAAATTATAAAGGAAGCTACTTTATTTAATATTTTATTTTGAATTAAACGATTAAGTGGTCTTGCCCCATAATGTGGATCATATCCCTCTTCTGCCAAGTAAGACAAAGCATCATTTGATATCTCAAGATCTATTCCCTTCAAGAAAAGTCTTTCTCTAATCGTCTGAATTTTCATATCAACGATTTGTCTAATGACTTCAGGAGGAAGAACATCAAAAACAATAATCTCATCGAGGCGATTCAGGAATTCAGGACGAAAATGATCTTTTAGATTACTAATAACTTTATCTTTAACATCCTGATAATCTTCTTTGTCGGTTTTATTAGAGAAGCCTAAGCTCTCCATTTTTTCAATAAATTGTGATCCTATATTAGAGGTAAGAATAATTATCGCATTTTTGAAATTGACTACTCTTCCTTTACCATCAGTCAAACGACCTTCATCTAAAACTTGAAGCAAAATATTAAAGATTTCTGGATGAGCTTTTTCAATTTCATCAAACAGAATAACAGAATATGGACGATGTCTAACCGCTTCAGTTAAACTTCCTGATTCATCATATCCGACATAACCAGGAGGTGAACCAATCAGCTTAGAAACACTGTGACGTTCCATATACTCACTCATATCAACTCGAATAAGAGCCTTATCGTCATTAAACATAAATTGAGCAAGTGTTTTAGTAAGTTCTGTTTTACCTACTCCTGTTGGGCCTAAAAATATAAAAGAGCCAATCGGTTTATTAGGGTCTGAAATTCCAGCTCGACTTCGTCTAACAACATCTGCAATTTTAGAAATTGCTTCATCTTGACCAACAACTCTTTTTCTTAATTCATCCTCCATCTGAGACAATTTTTTCATCTCTTCTTCTAGCATTTTTTCAAGAGGAATACCCGTCCAACGAGAAACAACAGCTGCAATATCTTCTGCTGTAATATCTTCCTTCAAGATCCTCCTTGATTTCTGAAGTTTCTTTAAACGAGCTAATTTTGTTTTTAATTTACTTTGCAAATTAGGAATTTGTCCATAGCGAATTTCAGCAGCTCTGGTTAAATCAGCTCTCATCTCCGCTCCTTCTGCTTCTAAGCGAAGACTTTCTAGTTCTTTTTTAATAGTTCTTATTTCAGCAACTGTCTCTTTTTCGTTCTTCCATTTTAATTCAAGCTCATAGGTCTTTTCTTTTAAATTAGCAATTTCTTTATCAATATCCTTAATCCTTGTCTTTGTATCTTTAGAAATATCACTCTTTCCGGAACTTCTTGAAACTTCTTTAACAAGAGCCTCTTTTTCAATTTCAAACCGCATTATTTTTCTATCTGCATCTTCTAAAATTTGCGGTTTATTTTCAAGAGCTAGACGTAAAGAGGAAGCAGCTTCATCAATTAAATCAACGGCCTTGTCTGGTAAATAACGATTAGTAATATACCTTGAACTTAAATTAACTGCTCCGATAATTGCATCATCGGTAATTCTAACCCCATGAAAAAGTTCATATTTTTCTTTCAACCCTCTTAAAATAGCAATAGCGTCATCGATACTTGGTTCATCAATATAAACAGGTTGAAGTCTTCTAGCTAAAGCTGGGTCTTTTTCTATATGTTTTTGATATTCCTTTAAGGTTGTTGCTCCAATAACATGAAGTTCTCCACGTGCAAGAGCTGGTTTCAGCATATTAGAAGCATCCAAAGAACCCTCTGAAGATCCCGCTCCTACAATTGTATGGATTTCATCAATAAAAAGAAGTATTTTTCCTTCTGATTTCTCAATCTCTTTCATAATATTACGAAGTCGTTCTTCAAATTCTCCTCGATATTTTGTTCCAGACAAGAGTAATCCTAAATCCAAAGAGACTACCTCTTTATCTCTCAAACTTTCAGGAATATCATTTTTAGCAATACGAATAGCCAAAGCTTCTGCTACTGCAGTTTTTCCTGTTCCCGCTTCTCCAATCAAGATGGGGTTGTTTTTTGTCCTTCGAGAAAGAATTTGCATCATTCTCATTATTTCCATATCTCTACCAATAACTGGATCAAGTTTATCTTGTCGAGCAAGCTCAGTTAGATTACGAGTATACTTAGCAAGAATTTTTGGTTTTCGGTGATTATTATTTTCATTAGTATCTTCCTCTCTTAATTTTTCTAAAACATTTATCACTTGTTCTTTACTAATCTTAAAACGTCCAAGCAACTCACGAGCTTCTCCGGGGATTTCAAGTAAAGAAACAAATAAGTGTTCTGTCGAAACAAACTCATCCTTAAGAGAAGTTGCCACCTTGCTTGAATTTTCTATAACTTGAGCTAAGTCACCAGTTAAATAAATCTGATACGACGGAGAAAGAGTATTTCGGTTTTCGGGCTCTTCAATCATTTCAATTAAATTATCAGTCAAAAGCATTGTATCTACTTCCATTTTATCAAGAATAGAAATAACTAATGAATCTTCTTGAATCAAAAGAGCAGTTAATAAATGCAACGAATTAACATGATTTTGTCCACGCTCAATAGCCAATTCGTGAGATTTTCGAATTACTTCTTTGGCTTTAGTTGTAAAATTATTAAATGAGGGCATCATAAAAGATAATAAATTATTTTAATGGATAACTACTTTATAATCAAAGATACTAATTGTCAACATCATTAGACGAATTATCTTTTGAGTCTAAATTAAGATCTTCTATTTTTTCTTTTTGATTAATCTTTAGAATTGTAAAACCATTACTGAATTTTGTTAAAATAGAAACTCCGAATTCTGTTTTATCTAAAACTACTTTATATTTTGCTGTATTATTTATAATATTTGAATCAACTAAAATTAGCCCGGCATCTGAAAGTAAAACTCCTTGACCAATAGATTGGGGAGAATTAACAGGTAAGTTGTCTTCTCCAGCTAGCTCTAAGGAGTTACCTTCTGGCAAATTATTTTGATTATTATCATCCTCTTCTATTTTTTCAACTTGCTCATCTAAATAAATAGAGATTAAGACATTACCCTCTCCAATAGCAAACGATGAATCTACATTATTTTTGTCTTTTTCTTTATCTTCATCTACTACTGGAACAGGAACTTGGACGGTTGTAACTTTTTCAATTGTCCTCTGAATAACATTATTAACTGTTTGGGGGACACTTTCTGGCATTTGTTGCATTAAAGAAACAGTCACAATCCCAGTAGCAATTGAAACAACAAAAGTTATAAATAAAGTCAGTAATACAAGTTGTTTTTTGTTTAATTCTTTTATCTCCATCATCTTATTATAACCCTCAAATAGATTTCTTCAAAATCAAAAAATAAGGAGATTAATATAACTCTTTATATTTATTTAGAATTTTTATAAGGGCTTTAATTAAAATATCAATATCTTTTTTCTTGGTTTGTCGCCCAAAAGAAATTCTTAGAGAACCTTCATTGTCATCATTTTTCTTTCTGGAACAAGTTTTTCTAATTGCTTTAATAACATGTGAACTATTTTTATCTGTACTATGACAAGCACTTTTCTCGGAAACTTGAATTCCACAATAATCAAGCTCTAAAACAAGTAATTCACTGGAAATACTGGATATAGAAATATTTATATTATTAGGAACTCTTTTTTTAGTATCTCCATTTAAAATTATTTTAAATGGATTAATCTTTAAATTTAATAACTTATCAATAGCATAATCACGAATTTTCTCTAATCTAACAATTTCTTTATTCTTAATTCGGAGAGTCTTGTCTAAGGCAACCGAAAAACCAGCAATCAAGGCAACATTTTCAGTTCCAGGCCTTAAGCCAAATTCTTGTCCACCTCCAAAATACAGAGGCCCGATTTCGATATTTCTTTTTTTATACAAAACTCCAATACCCTTCGGTCCATATATTTTCGAGCTATTAAAAGTCAACAAATCAACCCCCAACTTTTCAATATTCTCAATAAATAGATAATTTATTGCCTGGCAAGCATCTGTATGAAAAAATGGATACAATGAAGAATTCTTTTTCTTAAAATATCTTATTTCTTTAGCTATTTCTTCTATCGGCTCAATTGTCCCAATTTCATTATTAACATACATAACAGAAACAAGAATCGTGTTATCTTTAAGATTTTCTTTTATTTCTTTAACGTTAACTAACCCTTTTTCGTCAACAGAAACATATGTTACTTCAGCTCGGCCAGATTCTGCTATCATTCTACAGTTCTCTAACACTGCTGGATGCTCAATTTTTGTGGTAATAATATGGGGAATTTTGTATTCCAGTCCTTCTTTCTTGTTTTTCATTTCATAATCAGCAACAACACCTAGGATGGCCAAAGAGTCACTCTCTGTTCCACTTCCAGTAAATATTATTTCATCAGAATGAGCCTTTATTGATAAAGCAATTTTTTTACGATATTCCTCTATTTCCCTTCTTACTGCTACACCCGAACTATAAATAGCACTTGGATTAGCAAAAAATCTTTTTTGGTAAGAAAACATTATGCCATTAGCCTTCGGATCAATTGGGGTAGCTCCTGCATAATCAAAATATATTATATTTTTATTAAAAATTTTCATATTAAATAATATAAATACTATATCACAATAGTTGTAAAAATGGACCCATTAGTATATACTCTCTAAAGTGATGAGTCCTAATTAAGAGCTAAAAGCTAATAAATTGGATAAATAAATTATTACTAGTACAATCCAGCAAGAGCGGTTTACTTAAAATTAGATAAACTGCCATCCTTGCTTTTAATAGAAGCTGTATGTCTATTATTTTAACTTACGTAATTATTGGTTTTATTTTAATTATTCTCTTGTGGATTGTTTCAATAGAATATCGTTTAAAAAATTTTTTTGCTGGAACCAAAGCTCGTAATCTCGAAGAAGTAATGATTGAGTTAGGTAATCAATTAGCTGAAGCAAAAGAATTTGAAAATAAAACAAAAGAGAAACTTAGCCTCATTGATGCTCGACTAAACAAATCAATCCGTAATGTCCAAACAGTTCGGTTTAACCCATTTGTTGAAGCAGGTGGCA
>JAQVGE010000058.1 GCA_028696935.1 Minisyncoccota bacterium
ATAATCAAAAAAGATAAGTGGCCACTTGAAGGTGACTTAGAAAAAACATACTCTTTGTTAAAATCTCATTTTAAAGGAGCCCAAATAGATGAACAAGATGGAATTAGATTTGATTGGGAAGATAAATCATGGATTCACCTTAGACCATCAAACACCGAACCAATTATTAGGCTTTTCGGTGAAGCTAAAACACAAGAAAGAATTGATTATCTCTTTGAAGAAGCTAAAAAAATAATAACTAGCTAGAATATCCTCCTACCTTCGTTCTAATTATTCGGAAAGCAATTGATGGACAACCTATTTTTTGACCCAAATCATAAGCAAGGACTCTAGCATAAAAACCACTTCCACAAGATATTTTCAAAGTAATCGTATAATACTTTTCATTGTCTTTGTCTTTAAGTTCATTTTCCCAAAGAGTTAAAATTTCTTCCTGCCTGAAATCACCTTCTACTTTACCAATAACCTTTTTTGTTTCTTCTAATAAATCTTTACCTGTATATTCTTTTTCACCAAGAATATCTATACTATCAACAAAAACATTATGAGCCGGAATATCTATTTCGCTCAATCTCCCTTCCTTGGCCCATTTGAATAAAGGCTTACCGTTTACCGTTCTTGAAGAATAAGGAGGATATAATTGTTTTATCTTACCGATAAACGTCGGAATAATATTTTTAATATTATTCCGACTAATCAATTCTTTTGGAACAACTTGATGTTCCAGAACTTTACCCATTAAATCATAAGTATCCGTAGTAAGGCCAAAAAGAATTTCCACCTCATATTCTTTAGGAAGAGATAAATATTCATCTTTTTTATAACACTCATCTCCTGTAAGCACCAAAAGAACCCCTTCAGCTAAAGGGTCGAGACGCCCAGCATAAGTCATAGGTAGGCTGGATAGTTCTGGGTGAGCCTTTTTAAGCTCTTTTATGCAAGAAAGCGGTGTTTGACCCTGTTTTTTGTAAATATTGAAAACTTCAGAAGACATATTGCTATACTAACATAAATATGCTAATATCAGTTTTAGGTAGACTTGTCTTAAGGACAAGCAAGTTAATCTATTTATTGCTATAGGATATAAAAATTGAGAGAAAGAATAAACAACCAAATAAGAGCGCAAGAGGTTCGCGTAATCTCAAGCGAAGGTGAAAACCTTGGTGTTTTGAGTTTTAAAGATGCTTTAGATTTAGCTCAAAAAGAAAATCTTGATTTAGTTGAAATTTCCCCCAATGCTAAGCCTCCAATAGTAAAAATAGTTAATTATGGTAAATACCAGTACGAACAAAACAAAAAGCAAAAACAAGCCAGAGGTAATGCAAAAGCAACTGAAACTAAATCCATTCAGATAAAGATCGGAACTGGCGATAACGATCTTGCTCTTAAAGCAAAAAAAGCTTCCGAATGGCTTCGTGAGGGACATCGCATTAAAATTGAATTGTTTTTATCTGGACGTTCTAAGTATATGCCAGAGCAATTTTTAAGAGAAAGACTTGATCGTGTACTTCGTTTCATTTCTGAAGACTTTAAAATTGCAGAAGATTATAAAAAAGGTCCCAAGGGTCCAATTATTACAATAGAAAAAGTAAAGTAGTATGAGTATTAAAACAAACAAATCATTAACAAAACGGTTAAAAGTTACCAAAAATGGTAAGATTCTTTCTCGTGTTCCAGGTTTTAATCATTTTAATGCAAAACAGTCTAGGACTAAGCAATTAAGTGGAAAGAAAATGCAGTCGCAAAATATTTCCAATAAAAATAGACAGACTTATTTACCAAATAATTAATAGACTTAACTAGTCGATGTAACTAGTATCTAGAAATCAATTTATGACAAGAGTAAAAAGAGGTGTTTTAAAAAATAAAAAGAAGAAGAATCTTCTTTCTCAGGCAAAAGGTTTTCGTTTTGGTCGCAGTACTAAAGTAGCTCAAGCAAAAGAAGCTCTAGCCCATGCAGGGAACTATTCTTTTGCACACAGAAAAGATAAAAAAGCAGATGCTCGTAGACTTTGGACAACTAGAATTAATGCTGCTATCCGTCCTTATGAGATGTCTTACAGTAAATTCATTGATGCTTTAAAAAAGAAAAAAATTGGAGTTGACCGTAAAATTCTTTCAGATTTAGCTAAAAACAACCCTGAAACCTTCGAGAGAATAGTAAAAAGCCTTTAAAAATATAAAAACCCTTGAATCTATCAAGGGTTTTTATATTTTGTTATCTTTGTTTTTCCCAACCATTTCAATAATCTTTTTAATTAAAGCTTTAGGATCTTTATCAAAAATAATCTGGTCATTAGGACGATTGGCTCTTTCTAGGATTGTTTTGATTGTTTCATCTGTAAGCCAATCACCTTCTAGAACACCAATCGGTTTACCATCTTCAAAAGCAATTGTGAATTCGTGAATTGTTCCAATCCGCCCACAACCGATAACCACAGCATCACAACTACGAGTAAAAAGTAAATCTCTGCCAGGAAAACCGAACCCTGTGTAAATAACTAAATCCATATAATCAAGAGGTAGGCGGTAAGTTTCAACATGTTCTTTTTCATTAGCTGCTGGTGAAATACCGATACTTATTCCACCTTCTTCTTTGGCTCCAATAGCTCCCCAAAAAGGGAAACCTGTTGTTGCCCCTGTGACAAGAATTGCTCCTTGTCTAACAATTTCCTTCCCAAGATCTTTAGCTAAATCAAAAGCCTTAACCCCACAAATACCTGTTTCAGCCGCTCCACAAATACCAATTTTCACTTTTAAGTGATTATGTTTATTCTTATTTTCTAATGAAAGATTTTTTAGATTTTGCTCTTTATCACTAAAATCCATGATTATTAAATTATATCATTTAATGTATTTTTTAACACTTAAGAATTACCTCTTCCCCAGAATCAGGAACATAAGCCTTAACTCCTAAGTTATCTCGCAGTTTTTGAGCTAAATTCATTGAAGATTTTGGTTCACCCATAATGACAAAAACTTTTTTAAGAGTATCTTCTGTTTGAGAGACGAACTCTACTAGGTGGTCTGAATCTTTATGTCCAGAATATCCATAAATAACAGCAATATTGGCTCTAATAGTTACTTCTTGACCTAAGATGAAAATCTTTTTTGCGCCATCTAAAATAGTTCTTCCTAAAGTTCCAACAGACTGATAGCCGGTTAACAATAAGGTATTATTTCGACTCACTAGATAATTCTTTTCATGATGAATAATCCTACCACCATTTGACATACCGCTTCCTGCAATAATTATTTTTGGGTCTGGAACCTTTAAAATGCCTTTTGATTCTTCTGTTTCAAGGGTTTTTCTTAGCCCAGGGAAATTAAACAAATCATCACCACCTGCGATAAGGTCTTTGGCTTTCTTGTTAAAGTATTTATCGTATTTTAAATAGACTTCTGTTAACCTAATTGCCAAAGGTGAATCAAGAAAAATTGGCATTGGAGGAACAATCTTATTTTCAACTAAATTGTTTATCTCATAAAGAAGCTCTTGAGTTCTTTCGAGAGAGAAAGTGGGAATCATTAAGGTCCCCTTTCTTTCATAATTTTCTCGAATAACAGATATGAGTTTTTGTTTTCTCTCATCTCGATGTTCGTGGTTTCTATCTCCATAAACCGATTCCATGAATAAATAGTCTGCATCCGTTATAATTTCGGTATCTCTTAAAAGAGGTGAAGGTGAATTACCTAAATCTCCGGTAAAAACTATTTTTTTACCATTATAAATAATTTCTAACATTCCTGAACCCAAGATATGACCTGCGTCTTTAAAAGAAAATTTAAAAATATTCTCAAAATCAAAACTTTCACCATATTCTAAAGTTTGCCAGAGACTCATAGCTTTCTTAATATTTTCCTCTGTGTAAATCTTATCTAAATTATGCTCTTTATCACGAGATAAAAGGTGGGCAGTATCAGCCAACATTATTTCGGTAATTTCTTTGGTCGGTATTGTGGAAATAATTTTACCATTAAAACCTTCACTAATTAATTTAGGAATACGACCAATATGATCGGCATGCCCGTGAGTAATAAAAAGAATATCTATATCTTTCGCATCGTAAGGAAATTTTTCCCAGTTTAAATCATCGACAAATTGTTCCCCTTGAATAAGTCCGCAATCTACCAAAAATTTTTTATTTTCACCTTCTAATAAAAAGTTGGCACCAGTAACAGTCCCAGCGCCAGAACAAAATGTAACTTTTAAATTTTTCTCTTCTACCATCTGTATATTATAACCCATAAAAGCCAAAATCGGAATTAAAATACGCCAAAATAACTTTATAAAATATAAAAATAAAAAATCCTCCCAAAGGGAGAATTTTTTATTAGGACTATCGGATAAATTATTACCATAGCTCTATAGCTAAGTGGGATAAAAGAATAAGACAGATTTGTTAACTTAAAAATGTCACAGCTCTGAATTAAAACTCTATTTCCCTGTAAAAGATGTTCTAGGTAATAAATTCCAATAACCCTAACTAAAGTATATACCTAATCTACTCAAACGTGCAAGTAATTTTTTAATTAAGCACATCTTTGACAGTATTTCAAGTTTAATTTAAAAATAAAATTCCCCGATAAGGGGAATTTTATTAATTATTTTTTCTTGGCTTGAGTAAAAATTTCGTGAGTAGCTTGATAGGAATATAATTCTGTTTCAGAAAACCAATAATCAATTTCTTCTTTTGCTTCTTCTGGATTACCAGATGCATGAATAATATTTGGAACACCTAAATTATTCTCATCTGCATACAAAAAACTCATATGGGCATAATCCCCACGAATGGTACCAGGTTGAGCTTCTTTGGGTTCAGTTGATCCAACCATCTTTCTAATCAAAGCAACGGCCTCAATTCCTTCAAGAACAAAGGCAATAACTGGACCTTCTTGCATCATACTAAGCGTGACATCAAAAGCTTTTTGGCCACGACGTGAAATCATTTTCCCTATACTTTCATAATGATGAAGGAAATGGTCATAGCTTGGTTGGAGCATTTTAGCTCCAACAATCTTAAGTCCTGCTCTTTCAAAACGAGAAAGGATTTCTCCAACAATCCCCCGTTGGACTGAATCTGGCTTAAAAACAATTAGTGATCGTTCAATTGTTGACATAATAATATATAATTTAAACTAATAAGGTTTGGACATTATACTCTAAAAACAAAATATAAACAAACGTAAAAGATTGATTAATTTGTCTTATATTTAGCCATTATTTCGCCCTCAACCTCCTCTCTGGGACGACCATATTTAAGATAGGACAACTCTTTAATCTTCGAAACAATCTCGGGGTTTCCTTCTTGTGGAGCAATCGTCTCTATATTAAAAGGTTTAGTTGGCTGGCCATTTATAAGCATTGAAATATAAGCATTGTAGTTATCAAGTTTAATTAAATCAGAAGCCGTAAAGGTTGGTTTGAATTTATTTTCTAAGAATTGAGCATCTTCTGAGCTAACCCGAAAAACGGCCATTGATCCTACATTTCCGAAAACGGCATTTCTAATACTTTCATCTAACTGAGAAATATATTGATGAGCAACAGTTAGAGATAGTCTGTATTTACGAGCTTCTGATAAAATTGAAGAAATAGAATCAGTTGTTACATTTTGAAATTCATCAATGTACAAATAAAAATCATTCATTTTTTGACCATACATATCAACTCGTGACAAAGCTGCCATTTGAATTTTCCCAACAATTAAAAGACCGATAAGATTGGCATTTATTTCTCCTAATCTTCCCTTAGAGAGATTAACAAGTAAGATCTTCTTATTATCCATAATATCCCTAAAATTAAGAATTGATTTTTCCTGCAAGACAACTGGCCTCATTATGTCGTTTGAGATAAAATTATCAAATTTTGAAGTAATATATGGAACAAAATTCTCCAACGATTGATCCCCACTCGTTTTTTCTGCATTCTCCCAAAACTGTTTAATTATTGGATTTTTACAGTGGGCTAATTTCATATCACGAAAAGCTTTATCTGATAGAACTCTTCCAATTTCAAGTAGAGTCGAACCACTTTCGGGATGATCCATTACCAGAAAAGCTGAGTTCTTAAAATATTGCTCAAACATTGGACCTCCTGAAGTCTTCATATCAAAAAGTTTATTAAAAATACTCATGAGCTCGTTAACCACAAAAGTTTTTTGCTCTGGGTATTTTGGGTCATATTCAAGCATATTTAGACCCATTGGTCGTGCCGTATAAGCTGGGTCAAAATAAATAACATCGTCTATTCGCTCTTTAGGGATACGAGAAAGGATTGTTTGAATATCTGTTCCGTGTGGGTCAATATAACAAACACCATCACCATTTTTAATATCTTGAGTAATCATATTAAGTAAAATATT
>JAQVGE010000059.1 GCA_028696935.1 Minisyncoccota bacterium
TGAAACAAGTTGAAAATTTTAATCTAGAGATATTAAAGACAAACAATAAAAAGCCGCAACTTTATTTTTGGATTGGGTATTTAAAGTTTCACAAAGAAAAAGATATTAAAAAAGCAAAAGAATATTTCATCAAATTTATTAATGACAGAAATAGTGATCAATACTTATTAGAAAAAGCAAAATCTTTTATAAACACTTGTAAATAAATAATATGAAATTTAACGAACAAGCCACAGTTGAAAATTATATAATAAAATTTTTAAAAGAAAAATTGGGCTACGAATATATTAAGCCAGAAGTTTTTTCTGGTTTTCGTGATTTCGAAAATGAATACTTGATTAAACCATTAATAATTGAGGCTGTAAAAAGAATCAATTATGTTGACGACACGGTGGCTGACTCAGTTTATCGAGAGATAAAAAAGATAGACACGAATGAAGGGTTTTTGAACTTGATGAGATATGGTGTCAATATGAAAGCCGGGAATGAAAAGAAAAAGAAAGATTACTTTATAGTTGATTTTAAAAATATTGAAAATAACCAGTTTGTAGTTACCAATCAATTTTATTTTGAAGGTGATACAGAGAATATTCGCCCAGACATTTATATATTTCTAAATGGCCTTCCTGTGGTTGATATTGAGGCTAAAAGTCCAACCGCTTCTTTGACCGTTAATTACGAAAATGGAGTCGACCAAATTAAGAGATATGAAAGAGTGGCTAGAAAAATGTTTTTACCAAATTGTTTTAATATTTCGACTGACGGATTAAATACGGTTTATGGTTCAACTTATTCACCTAAGCAGTATTTTAATCATTGGAGAGAAGAAGGACAGAGGAGTGATGAAAAGGAATTAGAGAATACATTAATGGCACTGTTGTCTCCAGAAAGATTGTTGGATGTGATAAAGAATTTTATAGTTTTTGAAAAAGAAAAAGAACAAACAATAAAAAAGATTGCAAGGTATCAGCAAATTAGAGCCACAAATAAAATAGTTGAGAGAGTCGTGGATGGAAGCAAGAAAAGAGGGCTTATTTGGCATACGCAAGGAAGCGGAAAAAGTCTAACCATGTTTTTTTCTGCTTGGAAACTTCGCTTTGATGAAAACTTAAAAAATCCTAAAGTATTCATTTTAGTAGACAGAATTGATCTTGATGATCAGATTTATGATACTTTTATAAACTGTGGCGGACAGAATGTTGTTAGAATTGAATCAAGAAAGGATTTGGAGAAAAAAATTAAATCGCCAGAAAGAGGCATCTTTATTTCAACAATTCAAAAATTTTCTGAATTAGGAGATGTAAAAAATCTTGATGAGAATATTATTGTTTTATCAGACGAAGCTCATAGGGATAATGAGGGAGTGTCTGCCATTAATCTAAGGGATACAATGAAAAATGCTTTTTTCTTTGGTTTTACTGGAACACCAATCGATAAGGTGACGTTAAATACTCACAGAAATTTCGGTGAAGAAGGCGAAAGATATTTGGATTACTATTCAATACAAGAGGCGATAGATGATGGTGCGACTTTGCCCGTAACTTATGAAGCAAGGCTTTCTAAGTTTTTTATTGACGAAGATAAACTTGATCAGCAGTTTGATGAGTTAACTAAAGATTTAGATGATAAACAGAAACAAGAATTAACAAAAAAGTATGGTAAAAAAGAAGCGGTTGTAAAATTGGAAAAGAGAATGGAAGCAATCGCAAGAGATGTTATTGAGCATTATAAACTTTATGTAGAGCCAAATGGTTTTAAAGCGCAAGTAGTTTGTTATGACAGGGAGGCGACTGCTAAATATAAAGATTATTTTGATAAATTGGCACCAAAAGAATGGACTGCTGTTGTGTATTCTCCAGGGGATAGAAATAGCGACGAAGATGATTTAAAAAAATATAACACCAATAAACAAGAGAGAGAAAAAATAATCGCAAATTTTAAGGACACAAATCATCCTTTAAAATTTTTATTAGTTTGCGATATGCTTTTAACTGGCTTCGATGCTCCTATTGAGCAAGTAATGTATCTTGATAAACCCTTGAGAGATCATAATTTATTGCAAGCAATCGCCAGAACTAATCGGGTATATCCGAATAAAGGTTGCGGGAAAATTATTGATTATTATGGAATTACAAAAAATTTGTATGATGCTTTGAATTTTGATGAAAGCGTGGTTGATTCAGCGATGATTGATCTAGAAATAATGAAGAAAGATTTTATAAAAGTTTTAGAAGATATAATGGATATATTTGTTAATGTGAACATAGAGGATCCATCAATTGATAATTTAAGAAGATGCTTGAAGATTTTTATTGATAATCAAGACAAACAAGTATATTTTTCTAATAAATACAGTAAATTGAAATTGTTATTTGAGATATTGTCACCTGATCCTTTTCTAAAAGAATATTTACGAAAGTTTGAATGGATTACTAGCTTTTATTTAGCTTTTGCGAAAGAATTTAGAATCAGCGATAATGATATGGCATTATTGTCTGAATATGGAGAAAAAGTTAAAAAGATTATACAGAATGAGATTGACTATGAAGGGATAACAAAAAATTTCAGAGAATTGAAGGTTAATGATTTATATACGCTTGAAAGGCTTGATAAGATGGACGATGAAGAAAAGGCGTTGAACTTAGAGAAAATGCTAAAACAAGAAATTAGCACTAATATAGATGATAATCCAATTTTTAAGAAGTTTAGTGAGAGGTTATCGGCTATTAGAAATGAGTTTGAGAAGAATCAAATTGATTTAGCTGAGAGAATTAAGAGATATTACAATTTGCTTAACGACATCAAATCAAAAAGTGAAGAGGCAAAAGAACTGGGCATGAATTTGAAGGAGTATGGCTTATTTGTTGTTTCCGGGGAATATATTGAAAATGATAATCAAAAAGAAATTATTGAGTTTATCAAGGAAATGACCAAAAGACTTGAAAATGTTTTGGATAAAGATTGGCAAGAGTCTTCTAAGAGAGAGCAATTTATTAAAGAAATAAAGAAAGTTTTGCAGGTAATAATCTTAATTGATTACAAAAATAAAATCAGAGTAAACGATTTTAATAAATATTTGAACAGGTTAGTTGATGTAATTATTAAGAAGTTTTAAATATGAGCAGGAGGATTAAAATTAATAATAGGGAGATTGATTATAAGATTAGAAAAAGCCAGAGAGCAAAAAGACTCAGGGTGGCTGTTTATTGTGACGCTAGTGTTGTCGTAACTTTGCCAATTGCAGTTGATGAAAATATTGTTGAAAAATTCCTGCGAGAAAAAGCTAATTGGGTTTTTGAAAAAATAAATTATTTCAATAAGCATAAAAATAAAACTTTTAATAATTTATCCGAAGATGATTTTTTGAAGAAAAAAGACAAAGCTTATAAGATTGTAGAAAGTATTGTTAAAAAACATAACAGTGACGATGAATTCAAAATAAACTGTATTAAGATTAAAAATCAAAAGACGAGATGGGGAAGTTGTTCTAAAAAAGGGAATATAAATATAAACTATAAGATTGTTTATTTACAGAAAAAAATGGCGGAATATATTGTAGTCCACGAATTATGCCACTTAAAAGAATTTAATCACTCTAACAAATTTTGGAAACTGGTTTCAAGCAAAATGCCTGATTATTTAGATATTAGAAGAGAATTGAAGATTATAAAATAATTATTTTAGTAAAAGCTTTTTGTCTTTTAATATAATATTGCTACTCAGATTCCCAAGTATTTCTCTTTTCTCCTCAATCTTTCCGTGCTCTAAAATATATCTGACGTAAGCTTTGATGTCCGCACCTTTTTCTTTTATTTTTGATTTGCTTTTAGTATCTCCGCCCGATATAGCTGAAGCCATCATATTAAATCTTTTTATTTCTTCTTTTATTCTTTTATATATCGCATTATCCTTGAATTCCAGTTTATCTGCCATTTCAACTATTTGATTTAGTAATTCTTCTTCCTTTATATACGGCTCACGACAGTTAGTATCAACATGTCTGGTACAGTGATAATATACATATCTTTTTTGGCTTCCATCCGGGAGTCTTTTTATTTTTTCCTCAGCTGTTATTGCGCCTCCACAATTCCCGCATTTGATTAGTTTAGTGAATTGGAATTCATTTAATCCAAATCTTTGTTTCGGTGAGGATTGTAGATTATCTCTAGTTCTCTCAAATAACTCTTTGGTTATTAGTGGTTTGTGACTGCCTTTATACCAATTTCCTGAGCTCATGGGATATTCAAATTCGCCATAATAGAAAGTCATGCCAAGTAATCGATATAATCCGCTTAGGGTAAGTTTCTTGTCTGTCCGGGTAGTAAATTTCACATCATCTCTTAGCCACTTATAAACTTCCAATCCTGTAATCATCTGATTGCCGACTTTTTCAAACACTTGTTTTATAATGGGTGCTCTTTCGGGGTCGATCAGTATTCTACTTTTACCCCTAACTGTCAGTTTCTCATTTAAATAACCAAGAGGACAGTGTCCGGGTCTTATTCCCATATCACACTTGGCTCTCATCCCTCGTTTAACATTAATTCCTTTATTGTCGTTTTCAAGCTTGGCTTGTGAGCAAAGGATCATGAGGAGGAATTTTTCATTAGGGGAATTTTTGAAGACTTGCCCGTTGGTTCGTATTTCTTTTAAGTGTCCTTGATCCATTAGATCAACTACTGTTCCAAGGTCGCCTGCATTACGACTCACCCTATCAGGTGCCCAAGTAAGGATGGCATTGAATTTTCCCGCTCTAACATCTTGAAGAAGCTCATTAAAAACAGGTCGTCCACCTGAGTTTTTGGCTGAATGTGATTCTTTTTTAATATCCACAATCGCCAAATTATCCTTTTGAGCTAGCTGAAGCATTTCTTTAATTTGAGAATCAATAGAAAGAGCTTGTCTTTCATCTTCTTCGGTTGATTTTCGAGCATATAGACAATAACGAAAAGGCGCTTCTTCTATCTCGGTATTTGTCCTAATTTGCCCATATACAGCTGTTTTTGTTTCAGGTTGCATATTCTTATTGTTACTTATTACAAGTACATTAATGACGCAACCCACAAGGGTAGTCCAGACCTTCGAAGTAGGTAAACTGTTGGTAACTTAACTTTACTTTTGTGTGTTTTTGAGCTATATTTTATTATAGAGAAGTATTTTTCGATATATTTTTTATGCCAAAAATAGATAAAAAATTAAAAGCAATAGATTTTTTTTGTTCTGGTGGGGGCATGAGTTTTGGTTTACAGCAGGCAGGAATAAAAGTATTGGCTGGAATTGATTTTGATCCTGAGTGTAGATTAACTTATGAAGCTAATATAAAAGGAGCTAAATATTTTTTAGAAGATGTCGGAAAATTAAAAGAAGAATATTTGGAGAAAGAATTGGGAATTAAAAAAAACGATGATAGCTTAGTTTTAGTAGGTTGTAGCCCATGTCAGTATTGGACTATTATTAGAACAAACAAAAGTAAATCAAAAAAATCTAAAAATCTTCTTCATGAATTTCATAGATTTATAAAATATTATAATCCAGGTTATGTTGTCGTTGAAAATGTTCCTGGTATATTAAGTAAACACAAAGAAAGTGGTTTAGATAAATTTATTAAAGAATTAGAAACACAGGGGTATGCAGTGAGCTATGATGTTGTAAATTTAAATAATTACGGTGTTCCAGAAACTAGAAAAAGATTTTCCTTGATAGCTAATAGAGTTAATAAAAAGAAAATATTTCCAAAACCGAAAAATATAAAGCCAGTCGTTTCTGATTTTATTGGTGAAAAAAATGGTTTCGCTAAAATTTTAGCTGGTCATAAAGATCCGTCATCTTTTTTACATTCAGTTGCTGGGTTAAGTGAAAAAAACGTTAAAAGGCTAAAACTGACTCCAAAGAATGGAGGGACAAGAAAATCTTGGGCCAATACTGAATTGCAGATAGATGCTTATAAGAAAGTTGGAGGCAATATTTCCTTTAATGATACTTATGGAAGAATGTCTTGGGATAAACCAGCTCCTACAATTACGACAAAGTTTTTTAGCTTATCTAATGGTAGGTTTGGCCATCCTGACGAGAATAGAGCTATATCATTAAGAGAAGGTGCAACATTACAAACCTTCCCTAAGAAATATAAATTTATTGGAAAAAGCATTTCTTCAATTGCTAGAA
>JAQVGE010000060.1 GCA_028696935.1 Minisyncoccota bacterium
AGGCGGAGAATAAAATTTTTGACCCATCAAGCGGTGGAATAGGAATAAGATTAAAAAGAGCAAGAACTAAATTCATCAAAACTATAATTGTCGTAATTTTATAGAAAGGATGAACAACCATAGAACTTGCGGTGTATTCTGGAATCCCTAAAGAAACAGCCAGTCTAATCAAAAGACCAAAAAGAATAGCAATCGCAAGGTTAGCAAGAATACCAATAATAGAAACAAGAAAAGTTCCCTTTCTAATATTTCTCAAATTACTTGGATTATAAGGAACTGGTTTCGCCCAGCCAATCAAAAAACCAGAACCTGAAATAAGTAAAACTAATGGTAAAATAATTGAACCAAAAAGATCTAGGTGTTTAATTGGATTTAAAGTCAATCTTCCTCTTGATCTAGCCGTATTATCCCCCAAAGAGTACGCCATATAACCATGGGCATATTCATGGATAACAACTGACATTATGAGAACTATGACATAAAATATTCCGTCTATAAATTGCATGATTAAATCGTTTATTGATTAGTTAAAATATATTTAATAAATTGAATGATTCCACTAAAATTTCGATTGGGATTGCATTTCTCTAGTTCATATGATAGCATGTGAATCACATATGGCAAAAGTCTGCGCAATAACTAAAAAGGGTTCTTTGGTCGCTGGAGGATATTCCAACGTTGTTCGTGCTACCAAATTTAACCCAACTGGTAAAGTTAGAAAGTACCCTAATCTTCAGAAGAAAAGGGTTTATGTCCCTGAACTTAAAAAATACTTCCCTTTAACTATTTCAACTCAAGCAATTAAAACAATAAATAAAAATGGGGCCTATAAAGTTCTAAAAGAAGCTGGAATCATAAAATAAAATCCTTACAGTAAGTAAGGGTTTTATTTTACTTTTTACTCTTTCATCAAAACCAATCCATCTGTTTTAAAAATAATATTTCCTTCCTTTGAAGTTTCTAAGTAAGGAATATTAAGACTATCTAGTCTTTCTAAAACTTCTTGGCTTGGATGGTTGTAACGATTATTTCTTCCAGCTGAGACGATTGCTATTTCTGGACTAACATCTTCTAACCACAAAATACTCGAAGACGTTTTCGCCCCATGATGACCAAGTTTTAATATTTGTGAATTTAAGTCCTCCTTGCTCTCGTTCCATTTAATTATGTTTTCAGTGTAAACTGAGGCATCCCCTGTTAACATAAAAGATTTATCTTTATAGACTAATCGCCCAACGATAGAACTGTCGTTTGATTCAAAAGTAGAAACATCTCGATCGGGATATAAAATATCAAAATAAATATTTTCTGATTGATCAAGGAATATTCTCATCCCCTCTTTTGCAACAACTTTATTTATTTTATTTTTAGAAATTTCATTCTGTAATTCCCTATAAGCTTCTGTTTCTCCTATTATTCCATTATCAACTAAATAGGAAATGTTATAATTATCCAAGACAAATGATAATCCTCCAATATGGTCTAGGTCTGGATGAGTAGCAACTACAACATCAATTGATCTATCACCAAAAGGCATAATTTCACCTAGTTGTTGTAAAACTTTTCCGTCAGGACCTCCATCAACCAACATTTGCTTTCCATTTGGAGCTTCAATAAAAATGGCGTCTCCTTGACCAACATCCAAGAAAGCAACAGTCAAATAATCTGTTTGATTTTTGCCATAGACAACAAAATGCCAAACAAAAATGGTCGATAAAAAAAGAATAATTATTAAAAAATATGGTAAATATTTCTTAGAGAAATTCATCCCGGTTAGATGTTATAATAATAAACGCTCCTTTTGATGTTGATGAACATCTAACGGGACACGTGTTATAATTTATATATTAACATTAAATGAAAATAAAAATATGATAAATATAAAAAAATACATTCCAAAAAATTTTGAATTACCCCAATTAAATGGAATCAGCCCCAAAAATATTGAGGAACATTTAAAACTATATGCTGGTTATGTGAATAATACAAACTTAATTTTAGAAAAAATTGATGAATATGAGAATGATAAAGAAAAGAACGCTTATGCAATAAATGAACTTCGTCGCCGATTTGGTTTTGAATTTGGAGGAATGCGTAATCATGAATATTATTTTGGAGCTCTTGTTGATGGTCCGCAAAAAATAAATACTGATTCTCCTTTGGCTCAGAAAATAATTGGGGAAAATGGTAGTTTCGAAATGTGGCTAGAAAGTTTTAAATCTATTGCTGTGACTCGCGGAGTCGGGTGGGCAATGCTTTATTATGATAAGCAAAATGGAAATTTAATAAACCATTGGATAGATGAACAACATATCGGCCACCCTGTTGGTCTTTCCCCTATACTTTGTCTTGATATGTGGGAACATGCTTTTGTTTATGATTATGCAACAAGTGAAAAGAAAAAATATATTGATGCATATTTTGAAAATATAAACTGGAGTGTCATAGAAGAAAATTTCAACCAAGCTTCTAAATAATTATTTACATAAGACCTTACAAACAACATTCGGACGCTGGGCGTCCGATAATGATTTTATTTCTTATTTTTTGAAACCCACCAACTTAAAAATAAGTAGAGTAAAATCGTAATTATTAGAGGAAATGATTTAATACCAACACTTGAAAAAGAAAAATTAGCAAAGAAATTAATTACCGAGAAAACATAAGAAAGTATCAAATGAGCTAAATAACCAAAAGGTAGAGCAAAAAAACTAGAAATGAAACCTAAAACAGAAGTTAAAAAACTAAATAACATCGCCAGTGGAATAACTGGTAATATTAAAATATTGGCAGGTAAAGAAACAATAGAGAAAATTCCAGTTGTATATAGAAGAATTGGTAAAACTGAAATTGTGGCAGCTGTTGTCGTAGCAATCAAATCACGAATTTTAAAATAATTTGGTAAAAATCTAAACCAAATCAAAACCTTAGGAGTAACAAACAAAATTCCAGCTGTTGCAATAAATGACAGCTGGAAAGAAATGTCTGTGATAGTTCTAGGGTCATAAGCAATCATCAATAATCCTGCTATAACAAGAGCCCTTCCTGCATCATATGTTCGTCCAGTCAATCGACCAAAAATCAAAATAGTAGCCATAATCCCTGCTCTTACAGCTGTCGCTTGAGCTCCAGTCATTAAAATAAACAGAAAAATTATAAAGATTCCAAAGAAAACAGAAATTGTTTTTGAAAAGATTAATCCAAAAAACTTCATCACTCCTTCCGCAATAATTGTGACATTGTAACCAGATAAGGCCACGATATGGATTGTCCCTGTTTTAATAAAATTATCTTTTATTTCGTTATCAAAACCTCCTCGTGTTCCCAGAAGTAAACCATTAGCCAAATCACTATTTGGTGGAGAAATAGTCTTTTCAATATTCTTAATAAAATTATCTCTTAGTTTATAAAGACCTGTTTTTATTTTATTACCATTATTTTTTGAAACAGTATCAACAACCGCATTTTTAATAATAAAATAAACATCCTGATTGGCTAAATATCGTTTGTAGTTAAATTCTTTACCTACATCTGTAATAAAATTTTCTGGACTTTCTAAAAACCCCCTAATCTTCAGTAAGTCACCATAAGAAATATCTATATTTCTTGAAATTACAACCAAAATATTTGTTTCTTGATTGTTGGGTTTAATTAAAACTCTTTGGGTTGTTTGCCTAATGTCAGGTGGAGCAATTACTAGTCCTTCAACCTCTACTTTTTTATTTAAAACCTCATCAAAATTTGGAGCTTTAGGTATAAAAAAGAAAAACCTTACTAATGCAATAATTATTAAAATGAAAATTAAAATAATTTCTTTTTTCGACATTTTAATAAATTTAAAAAAATAAATTAAATAGTCTTATTAGAGGGACTTGAGAGCGCGACGGCGTGAACACGAGGAATTTTTCAGCAGAAAAATATCCGTACCCTCTGAGAAGAGTTATTTAATTTATTTTTGTAATGATGCCCTACTTGTCGCGATTTCATCAGCTTTGTCATTATAAATATGCCCCGAATGCCCTTTAACTTTTTGCCAAGAGATTCTATCTCCTAATTTTCTAGAAAGAGAAACTAATTCTAACCATAACTCTTTATTTAAAACAGGTTTTTTATTGGCTGTTTTCCAGCCATTTTTTTCCCAATTATTTATCCAAGAAGTAACTCCACCCAAGACATAAGCGGAATCAGTATAGATAATTGAATTTTCGTCTTTTGAGTCGATTAGATATCTAAGAGCTTCAATTGCACCAGTTAGTTCCATCTTGTTGTTGGTTGTATTTTTCTCTCCTCCAGAAATCTCCTTAATTATCTTATTGTCCAAGACAACAACAACCCCCCATCCTCCTGGACCCGGGTTACCTAGTGACGAACCATCAGTATAAATTTCTATCATTTAATTATTATATCAATAATTCTCAATCTTAGCTCAGTTCGACCAGCAAAAGTATTTTTCTCAAAATTAACAATTAAATCTATTTCTTTATTGGTTTCCAAATAATTATTAAAACTCTCATTTGTCTTAAAAAATGCAATTGCCTTAACATTAGAACCACGACTATTCTTAAAAATAATTTCGAGGTGATTTTTTTCTTTACCAAATTCTTTTATTGAATAAATTTTTGCTTTTTTAATTAGAAAAGTTGGTTTTGGATTCCCTTCCCCAAAAGGTGCTAATTTTTCAATCACTTTATAATTTTCGTTGGTTATATCATCAATTTCAATTATCGAATCTATAGGTAATTCTGTTTCTTGTCTACCTTCAGTACCCTCTTTTTCTATTTTTGGAAAAATAGAAACAATCCTTTCCTCTAGAAAATGAATTTCCTCGTGGGAAACCGAAAAACCACCAGCCATTTTGTGACCACCAAATTCAAGTAAACTATCCTCTGGTAATAAATTCATAATTTCAACTAAATTTATATCACCGTAGGAACGACAAGAACCCCGAAGAGTGTCACTCTCATCTCCACCCCAGACAAAAACAGGTCTTTTATATTCTTCTGTAATCTTTGCTGCAACAATTCCAAGAACTCCAACTCTCCATTTGGGGTTACCAATAACAATTACAGGGATTTCTTCTTGGGAAAGACTTCTCTTACTTAGAGTTTTTTTAACTTCTTTCATGATATGCGCAACGAGTTGTTTCCTCTCATCATTTATTTTTACTAAATGATTAGACAAAGTCTTAGCTAAAACAGGATCATTGGTTGCTAAAACTTCAAATGCATCCATAGGGTTAGCCATACGGGATGCTGCATTTAATCTTGGAGCTAAAGTAAAAGTAATATCTTCTTCGTTTAGTTTTGAAATATCAACAGAAGCTTTACGAAAGATCTCAACGAGTCCTGGTCGACGAGTTTTTTTCAAAACCTTAAGTCCATAATAAGCAAGAATTCTATTCTCATCTAGTAATGGGACTTGATCAGACAAAGTAGCAATTCCAGCCATATCAAGTAACCATTTTTCCCAACCCTCATTAATTTTCCAATATTCTTGATATTTTAAAAGTAAAGCTTGAATCAACTTAAAAGCTAAACCCGCCCCACAAAGCATTTTATAGGGATATTTGCAATCATCTTGTTTTGGGTCTATAACAGCATAAGCCTTTGGAGTACCAAGAGAAGAAGGAAGGTGGTGGTCAACAATAATAACATCAATTCCTCCTGCTTTGGCTTGAGCAACTTCATTAATAGCCGTAATTCCGAGGTCAAAAGTAATAAGAAGATTAACTCCATCATTAATAAATCCATCAATTGCTTCTTTGTGTAAACCATAACCTTCATCGTGTCTATGCGGAATATAAACTGAAAAATTTTCATAACCGATTTTCTTAAAAAAATCGTCCATTATAACCGCCGAGGGTATTCCGTCACAATCATAATCACTATAGATTATGATTTTCTCTTTGGCTTCTATTGCTTCAAATATACGGACAACAGCAATTTCCATGTCTTTTAAGAGATATGGGTCATATAAGTCTTCATATTTTGGGTTTAAAAATTTATTTTTATCAATAATTCCCCTATTTTTTAGTAAAATATCAATAAGCTCTTCGTGGTTTGGCATAGTTATGATTGTATCATATAATGACTTT
>JAQVGE010000061.1 GCA_028696935.1 Minisyncoccota bacterium
TTAAAGATACACCAACCCCTTCTTTTTTAAGAATATAAATTCCCAGTGGAATTAATTCTCTTTTTTTAGATTTTTTGCTCATATTTTTAATTTTAAGGTTTAATTATATTATATCACAAATTACCCCAATTGTCTACTTTAGAGAAAAATTTAATAGTTATCCACAGTTTTAAGTGGGAGAGAGTATTTGTTTTGTGGGGCAAAGTGGTTTATAATTAAAGATAGTGGGATAAAGTGGGATTTAATAACTTTTCCTAAATATATTACAAAATGTTAATCGGAGAATATACACACACCCTAGATGAAAAAAACAGAATGTCTCTTCCTGTGAAGTTTCGCAAAGAGATAGGGAATAGTGTTGTTATTGCTCCTGGTCTCGATAATTGTCTTTCCCTTTTTACGATTAAAGAATGGCAAAAGATTTCCAGTAAATTATCAGATTCATCAATGCTCGCATCTGATAATAGAAGTTTCTCGAGATTTATGTTTGGTCAAGCGGTAGACGTAGGAGTTGATTCTCAAGGCCGAATATTAATCCCGGAAAATTTAAAAAATAGATCAAAACTTTCTTCCAAGGTTGTTGTTATTGGAGTCCAAAATCGAGTGGAGATTTGGAATGAAAAAACTTGGAATGATTATAAGAAAGTTGTTGAAAAGGAGGCCGATGCCCTTGCTGATAAATTAGGGCAAATAGGAGTTCTTTAAAATATATGCATATTTCTGTTTTGAAAGACGAATCAATTGATGGCCTAGGGATTAGACCAAAGGACATTGTTCTTGACGGTACTTTAGGTGGTGGGGGTCATACTCTTGAAATAATTAAGCGTTTTGGCCAAGAGGTAAAGATAATCGGGCTTGATTTAGACAAGGATGCTATTTTGAGAGTAAAAAATCTTATTAAAGATTTTCCTCACGATGTTTCTTTCAGGACCATTGGATTTCAAGAGATGAATAAAGTTTTGGATGAATTAAATGTTGTCCATATAGATAAAATTCTTCTTGATTTGGGGCTTAGTTCTTTTCAGTTAGAAGAAGCAGGTAGAGGATTTTCTTTCCTTAAAGATGAACCGCTTTTAATGACAATGAAAAAAGATCCGAGTGAAAGTGATTTAACAGCTAGAGAAATTGTTAATAATTGGGATGAGAGTAGTTTAGCCGATATAATCTTTGGCTTTGGGGAGGAGAAACATTCTCGTCGAATTGCTAAAGAAATAATTGAAGCCCGAAAAATAAAGAAGATTGAAACTACCTTTGATTTAGTTCAAATAATAAAAAATGCCGTTGGGGGATATTATAAAAAAGAAAAAATACATCCAGCCACCAGAACTTTTCAGGCCCTAAGGATTGCTACGAATAGTGAATTATCAAATTTAGAAAAAGTGATTGAAGATGGTTTTAATAGGTTAAGTGAAAAAGGTAGGATTGCAATCATTACTTTTCATTCACTAGAAGACCGAATTGTGAAGAATAAATTTAAAAAATTAAAAGAAGATGGATATGCAAATATTATTACAAAAAAACCAATAGTTCCAAGTGCAGGTGAAATTATTAATAATCCGCGTTCGCGTAGTGCGAAACTAAGAATAATAGAAAAAATATGAGTAAAGTAAAAGCAATAACAATAGATATGATGGAAGATAATTACAAAAGGAGAACACTCTTTAGAATTTTACTTGCCTTGGTTATTATGCTTTCTATTTTATATATGTATTTTATAGGTTCTATTACTTTTAATATTTTAGCTCGGAAGTCTCTTGAGAATACAGCTCGAACTCTAGGACAAAATGTTAGTCAATTGGAGCTTACTTATTTAGCAAACTCAAGTAAAATAGACCGAGGTTATGCTTTGTCTATAGGTTTTGTTGATGCAAAAGATAATATTTTTGCTACTCGCACTGTTAGTCATGTCGCTATTAGGTAATATTTAAATAATGAATTTATCTTCATTTAAAATAAGAATAAGAGTAACTTCTGTGTTGGTGATTGCTTTTGCTCTTGTTTTAATTTTTAGACTTTTCTTTGTTCAGGTTGTAAATGGGGATACTTATGCAGATAAAGCAGACAGACAATATGTATCTCCATCAAGCAATATTTTTGACCGAGGGTCAATTTTTTTTTCTAAAAAGGATGGAGATTTAGTTGCCGCAGCTACTGTTGCTTCGGGTTTTAAGGTTGCTATAAATCCAACTAAAATTGAAAATCCAGAATCTCTGTATCTAGCCCTCAACCCATATTTAAAAATTGATTATGATACTTTTATTTATCGAGCCTCAAAAGAAAATGATATTTATGAAGAAGTTGCTAATAGATTAACAAAAGAAGAAATTACTGAGATAGAAAATCTTAAGTTAACCGGAGTTTCTATCTATAAAGATAGTTGGCGTTTTTATCCTGGGGGCAGTTTAGCATCCCAAACACTAGGGTTTTTAGCTTATAAGGGGGATGAATTGAGAGGTCAGTATGGACTCGAAAGATATTATAATGATATTTTAGCAAAACCCAAAGATGAGATTTATGTTAACTTTTTTGCGGAGGTTTTTTCTAATATCGAAGATGTTATCTCAAGTACGGGGAACCAGGGAAGTGTTGTAACAACCATAGAACCAAATGTAGAGCATACTTTAGAATCTGAGCTTTATCAATCTTTTGAAAAATGGAAAGCCGATCAAGCTGGTGGTATCATCATAAACCCACAAACAGGTGAAATCTATGCGATGGTAGGATTTCCTTCTTTTGATGCAAATAATTTTAGGGATGTTGTTGATCTAGATGTTTATCGAAACCCTATTGTTGAAAATGTTTTTGAGTTTGGTTCAGTAATTAAACCTTTAGTAATGGCGGGAGCGATTGATGCTGGGGTGATAAATCCAGATTCAACTTATGTTGACCAAGGGGTAGTAACTGTTGATGGTAAGCAAATTTATAATTTTGATAAAAAGGGTAGAGGTCTGGTGACTATGCAAACAGTTTTAGATCAATCATTGAATACGGGGATGGTTTACGCTGAAAGCAAGCTCGGACATGATAAATTTCGTAATTACATGAAGTCTTTTGGAATTGGGGAAAGAACGGGGATAGATTTACCGAATGAAACTTACGGTTTGATTAAAAATTTGGAAAGCCCTCGTAATATTGAGTATGCCAACGCTGCTTTTGGTCAGGGTATTGCTTTAACTCCAATTGGAGCCGTAAGAGCTTTTTCAGCTTTAGCTAATGGTGGTAATTTAATTTCTCCTTATTTAGCAAAACAGATTAGGTATGATAACGGTCAGTCAAAAATTATAGAAAATTCTTTACCTAAACAAAGTATGGTTAGTAAGGAAACAGCAGAGACGATAACTAGAATGTTGGTGCATGTTTTTGAGGCTTATGATAATGGAATACACAAACTAGAACATTATAGTGTGGCTACTAAAACAGGGACAGCTCAGGTTGCAAAAGAGGGGGGCGGGGGTTATTATGAGAATCAGCATATGCATTCATTTTTTGGATATTTTCCAGCTTATAACCCAGAGTTTTTAGTTTTTCTTTTTTTACAGAATCCAAAGGAAGTCAAATATGCTTCTCAAACATTAATTCCACCTTTTGTTAATATAACTAATTTCTTGCTAAATTATTATAATGTTCCTCCAGACCGGTAGTTAATTGGAAATTAAATTATGAAAAATTTATTTAAAAAAATCGTCATTTTTATTATTACATGGGAAGCTAGACTTGTGCTTATTCGCTATCGACCTAAAATAATTGCAGTTACTGGTTCTGTTGGAAAAACTTCAACTAAGGATGCTATTTTTACTATTATTTCTAAATTTAAAACCATTCGTAAGAGTGAGAAAAGTTTTAATAGTGAAATTGGTCTACCTTTAGCAATCTTAGGATTACCTAATGGATGGAATGATTTTTCTGTTTGGTTGGAAAATATCTTTCGCGGTTTTTGGTTAATTGTTAAAAAAAATTCTTATCCGGAGTATTTAGTCTTGGAGGTTGGAGTCGGTAAACCAGGTGATATTATAAAAAATGTAATTCCATGGCTTAAGCCAGATATTACAGTTATTACTTGTTTCCCTGAAAAGCCTGTTCATATAGAATTTTTTGAGAATGTTAACCAGATAATTGAGGAAAAAAGTGCTTTGGCTTATGCGACCAAAGAAAATGGTGTTTTGATTTTAAATCATGACGATGAAAAGGTTTATGAAATTCATACTAAATCAAAATGTCGGACAGTTTCTTATGGATTACAAGAAAATGCAACATACCAAGCGATTCATCCAGTTTATCTAAAAAAAGATATAGACAAGATGAATGTAATTAGTGGCTTGAATTTTAAAATTAAAAATGGGGGAAATACTTTTCCAGTAATTTTACCTAATGTAGTAGGACTTCATTATATGCATTCTGCGCTTGCGGCAATTGCTTGTGCTTGTGAAGTTGGGTGTGATTTACTCGATTCAATAAACGCAATCAGTGAATATAAAAATCCTCCAGGACGGCTATCAATTATTCCTGGAATCAATAATTCAATTATTATTGATGATACTTATAATTCATCACCTGTTGCTGTTGATGCTGCAATTAGAACTTTGAGTGAAATGAAAGGGGAGAGACTTATTGCTGTCTTGGGTGATATGCTTGAGCTTGGAAAATTTACCGAAGAAGAGCATCGATTAGTTGGAGAAAAAATTAAAGACGTAGCTGATGTGTTATTTGTCGTTGGTTTAAGGGCTAAGTTGATAGCCGAAGGAGCAATTGATGGCGGTTTTAAAAAGGAAAATATTTATAGTTTTGATACTTCTGTTGAAGCTGGAGATTTCTTGAAATCATTTGTAAAACCAAACGATATTTTACTTGTGAAAGGCTCTCAAGGGATACACCTAGAAAGGGCTGTGGTAGCCATTATGGCTCACCCAGAAGATAAGGTGAATCTTTTATGCCGTCAAGAAAAAGAGTGGCAAAATCGTTAAAATTAAGAAAATTGACTTATTTATTCTAGTATGAGAATATAAAATTATGTTAAATATTATCAAAAATCAAAATAAAAATTTCTGGGGAAGCTTCTATTTTTATACTTCAATTTTGAAGGTTGATTTTTGATAATAAAATTTCTCACAAATAATATTTATTTTTAAAAACCAGCTTTCAAAAAGCTGGCTTTGTTCTTTAGAAGATCTTTTAAAAATAAATATTGTATAACTAAAAATTTAAAATTATGTATCTCACAGATTATGACGGCAAAGAGAGTTGTGGATTTCAAAACAAGAATTATGTCCCAGACCATGTTTTGTTTAGGGAAATTAACTCCGAGATTTTACCAGTTTTAGAAGGAGAAAAGAAACATTCTGCTAATAAAATTTTCCGAGACGTAAAAGGTGTCCATATTGCTATTCGTTGCAATTGTGGACATAATCATCCTCTCTATGAAAAAGAAGGTAAACTTAGAGCTAAATGGCTTATCAGTCTATGTGATAAAACTGTTAATTTTTTAATTAAAGAAGAAACAGTTTATAAAGATGAAATTGGGAAAAGGATTTGGGTTTTGATGGATTAATTTTAAAAAACAACAGCACTAATTTTAGTGCTGTTTCTTTTTGACAAATATATAGAAAAGTGTTATTTTATCTTTAAATATTCATTAAAAATATAAAAAGATGAAAAGAAGAATCGAAGAAAATGCTCCTAATTTTGAAATTAATGGCAGTAATGGTGGTTTGATTTTTAAGATTAAACCAGAAAGGTTTTTTGTCATTTCAAGTATTCCAAGAAGAGTAGTTGTTCTCGGTAAGGTAATTTCCGGAGATATTCGTATTGGGAATGTGATTGAAATCAGTCTGCCTGGTGTAGGTGAAATAGTTGACCATATTGCTGAAATTCAAATAAACAAAAGAGAAATTCCACGAGCTATGGTTAATGAGGAGATTGGTATCCGGCTTTCACGGACAAACATTCATCAATTAAGATCTTTGAACAATGGGTCTTTCAATCTTAAAAAGGTTGAAA
>JAQVGE010000062.1 GCA_028696935.1 Minisyncoccota bacterium
AAAATACACAAACTATAATTTGGTAAACCTAGACCTTTTAACATATGCAGGAAATTTGGAAAATCTAAAAGAGTGTGAAAATAATCCAAGATATAAATTTATCAAAGGTGATATCTGTAATAGAGAATTAGTTGAATTTATATTTAGTGAATATGATATTCAAGGTGTTATTCACTTTGCAGCTGAAAGTCATGTAGATAATAGTATTAAAAATCCAGGTGTATTTGTACAAACAAATGTAAATGGAACATTTACTTTGATTGACGTAGCTTATAAATATTGGATGAATAAACCATTTACTTATAAAGAAGAATACAAAGATTGTAGATTTCATCATATAAGTACAGATGAAGTATATGGAACACTTAGTCTTGATCCAAATGATCTATTCACTGAAAAAACACCTTACGCTCCAAACTCTCCATATAGTGCTAGCAAAGCTTCAAGTGATATGATAATAAGAGCATATAATGAAACATATGGATTAAATACAGTTATTACAAACTGTTCAAATAACTATGGACCAAAACAACATGATGAAAAACTAATTCCAACAATTATAAGAAATGCTTTGAAACAAAATCCAATTCCAATTTATGGTGATGGGAAAAATATAAGAGATTGGTTGTATGTACTTGATCATTGTAAAGGTATTGATCTTGTTTATCATAATGGAAAAACTGGAGAGACATATAATATTGGTGGAAGAAATGAGAGAACAAATCTTCAAATAGTTGATACAATAACAACTATTTTAGATAAAGAAGTTCCACAACCAAATTTTTCATATAAAAGTTTAATTACTTTTGTGGAAGATAGAGCAGGACACGATAGAAGATATGCTATAGATGCAAGTAAACTTGAAAATGAACTTGGCTGGAAAGCAGATGAAAACTTTGATACTGGTATTGTGAAAACTATTGAGTGGTATTTAAAAAAATATGGGATAAATAAATGACTAGTTATAAGCTAGTAGATTTTAAAACTTTAGGAGATGAAAGAGGTTCTCTTATAGCTATAGAAGAGGGATACAATGCTCCATTTGATATAAAAAGAGTTTATTATATCTTTGATACGAAAGAGGGAGTTGAAAGAGGTTTTCATGCTCATATAAATCTTAAGCAAATATGTATAGCTGTAAAAGGTAGCTGTACTTTTGTACTGGATGATGGGCAAAAAAGAGAAGAGATAAAATTGGATAATCCAAATCAAGGACTCTTTATAGAGGGTCTTATTTGGAGAGAGATGAAAAATTTTAGTCCAGATTGTGTTTTACTTGTAATAGCCAGTGAACACTATGATGAGAGTGATTATATACGAGATTATAATAAGTTTTTAAAAGAAGTTAAAAATGATTCATAATTTAGCAGATGTTCAATCTCAAAATATTGGTGAAAATACTAATATTTGGCAGTTTTGTGTTGTTTTAAAAAATGCACAAATAGGAAGTAATTGTAATATTAATGCTCAAGTTCTTATAGAAAATGATGTGATTATTGGAGATAATGTAACTATAAAAAGTGGTGTACAGATTTGGGATGGAATAACATTAGAAGATAATGTTTTTATTGGTCCAAATGTAACTTTTACAAATGATTTTCTACCTAGAAGTAAACAATATCCTAAAGAATTTTTAAAAACAACTATTAAAAAATCAGCTTCTATTGGTGCAAATAGCACTATTATTGGAGGAATTACAATAGATGAATATGCAATGATTGGTGCAGGAAGTGTCGTAACAAAAGATGTAGGGACTCAAGAACTTTGGCATGGAAATCCAGCAAAGTTTAAAGGCTATGTTTGTAAATGTGGACAAAAATGTGATAGAACATTAATTTGTGATGAATGTAAGGAAAATAAATAATGATCCCATTTTTAGATTTAAAAGGTTTAAATGCTCAATATAGAGCTGAATTAATAGAAGCTTGTACAAAAGTGATAGATAGTGGTTGGTATGTTCAAGGTAATGAATGTAAAGAGTTTGAAAAAGAGTTTACCAAGTATTGTGGTACAAAATATGCTATTGGTGTGGCAAATGGTCTTGATGCTCTTATTTTAATACTAAGAGCTTATAAAGAGCTGGGAATTATGAAAGATGGCGATGAAGTAATAGTTCCATCAAATACATATATAGCTTCAATTTTGGCGATTTCACAAAATAATTTAGTGCCTATTTTAGTTGAACCAGATATAAATACATATTTGATTGAGCCATCAAAAATAGAAGAGAAAATCACTTCAAAAACAAAAGCTATTTTACCAGTGCATCTTTACGGTCAAACTTGTGAAATGGATAAAATAAATGAGATAGCAAAAAAATATAATCTAAAAGTGATAGAAGATTCTGCCCAATCTCATGGTGCATATTATAAAGATAAAAAAAGTGGGAATTTAGGTGATGCTAGTGGATTTAGCTTTTATCCAGGAAAAAATCTTGCTGCTTTAGGTGATGGTGGAGCCGTTACGACAAATGATGAAGAGTTAGCAAATACTATAAAAGCACTTGGAAATTATGGAAGTCATAAAAAGTATGAAAATCTTTACAAAGGTATAAATAGTAGACTTGATGAAATACAAGCAGCGATGCTTAGAGTAAAACTAAGATACCTTGATGAAGAATCAAATAAAAGAAGAGAAATAGCAAACTACTATTTACAAAATATTAAAAATGAAAACATTATTTTACCAACACTAAGAGCTGAGGATAATCATGTATGGCACTTGTTTGTAATAAGAACTTCTAAAAGAGATGAACTACAAAAATATTTAAGAGAAAATGGTGTACAAACACTAATTCATTATCCAATTCCTCCTCATAAACAAAATGCTTATAAAGAATGGAACAATGAAAGTTATCCAATAAGTGAGCAAATACATGATGAAATTTTAAGTTTGCCTATAAGTGGTGTGCAAAGTTTGGAAGATACGAAAAAGATTGTTAAGATTTTGAATGAGTATTACAAAGAGAATAAATGCTAAAAGTAATAAAAGAACTATTTGCACTTCTTACTCCTGATCAAAGAAAAAGATTCTTTATTTTACAAATACTTGTAATATTTATGACATTTGGAGAGATATTGGGAATTGCTTCAATTGCACCATTTATGGCACTTGTAAGCGATATTGATATCTTACAAAGAGATAACATACTTGCAACAGTTTATCAACAAACAGGTTTCATTGACCCATATAGTTTTGTGTTTTTTTTAGGAGTTTGTGTTCTTGTTTTTTTAACTTTAGCAGCTATATTATCAATGTTTACAACTTGGAAACTTTTGATGTTTTCTTCTAGTGTAGGAACAGAAATAGCAGATAGACTTTATTCATATTATCTTAAACAACCTTGGTTATTTCATGTCAATGGTAGCAGTGCACAGCTCACAAAACAAGTATCATCTGAGTCTGTAAGGGTTACAGATGCTATTATTAGCCCATTAATGATTATGAATGCAAGATTAGTATTTTCTATTGTGTTATCAATTTCTATATTTATTTATAATCCAATTGTAGCTTTATCTGGAATAGGAATTTTTACTTTAGCTTATTTGATCCTTTATAAAATTGTAAAAAAAAGATTGCAAGAAAATGGTAGAAATATTTCAACTGTAGCTACAGAGCGATTTGAGCTTATGAATGAGGGATTTGGTGGTATAAAAGATGTATTGTTGCTTGGTAGAAATAAAGATTTTATAGATAGATTTGCTAATTCTGGTTTTAAATTTGCTTATGCTAGAGGAAATAATATGGTATTAGCACAAGTTCCTAGGTATTTTATGGAATTATTAGCATTTGGTTCAATGATAGCACTTGTGTTATATTTACTTATAGCACATAAAAATAATATTTCTATGGTATTACCTATTCTTTCAGTTTATGCTCTTGCTGGATTTAAATTATTACCTGCATTTCAGCAAATATATAGTTCTATTAGTAGTATTAAGTCAAATATTGCAGCTTTTGAAGCTATAAGAGATGATTTAATAGCCACAAAAAACTTAACTACTATTGAAGCTGTAGATTTCACAAAACAAATAGTACCTAATCAATCAATTGAATTTAAAGATATAACTTTTACTTACCCAACTAAGGACATGCCCGCACTAGATTGTATTAATATGTCTATAAAAGCAAATAGTGTAGTTGGAATAGTAGGACCTTCAGGATCAGGCAAATCTACAGCTATAGATATACTTTTGGGACTAATATCTCCACAAAATGGTTATCTTAAAGTTGATGGAAAAATAATAACAGAGATAAATTTGAGAGCATGGCAAAATAGTATAGGTTTTGTACCTCAAAGTATTTTTCTCTCAGAAGGTACTATTGCACAAAATGTAGCATTTGGTATTCCAGAAGAAAATATCAATATAAATAAAGTTAAACTAGCTCTTAAATTGGCACATCTAGAAGAATTGGTAAACGATATGCCAAATGGCATAGATACAAAAGTTGGAGAAAGAGGTGTTCAGCTTTCAGGAGGTCAGCGACAAAGGATAGGAATAGCAAGAGCTTTATACAATGATGCAAGTCTTTTAGTATTTGATGAAGCAACAAGTGCACTTGATGGTATTACAGAAAAAATGATTATGGATGCTATTCATGATTTTAGTGGTAAAAAGACTATTATAATGATTGCACATAGATTAAAAACAGTTGAAAAGTGTGATGTTATTTATTTTATGAGTAAGGGAAAAATTATAGATAGTGGTACTTACAATGAGCTTATTGATAAAAATGAGTTATTTAGAAAAATGGCTAAGCATGCTTAGTATTGAAAATAAAAAGGTAAATAATGAATATTAAAATACTAGATTGTACTTTAAGAGATGGTGGCTACATAAATAACTGGTCATTCAAAGATGAACATATCGTAAAAATATTAAAAGCTTTGAAAAACTCTAAAATAGATATTATAGAGTGTGGATATCTTGATGATAAAAAAGGAATAAAAAACAATTCTACCCTTTTTGATTCTATTGCTACAGCTGATAAATTCCTAACTCCTTTAGTTTCAAGTAATGCTAAAAAAGTTATTATGATAAACCTTGGAGATTTTAATGCTAAAAACTTACCATACAGAGAGCAAACTTCTATTGATGGCATTCGTTTAGCATTTCATAAAAAAGATATTGATAAAGCATTTGAAACTGCATATAAAATAAAAGAATTAGGATATAACCTTTACTTCCAACCAATGGTAACAAAAAACTATAAAGATATAGAGTTCTTATCTATTATTGAAAAAACTAATGAACTTAATCCTTATGCTTTTTATATAGTTGATAGTTTTGGTTCTATGACATTGGATGAGTTTCATAAATATTTGATTCTAGCACAAAATAATCTTAATAGTTCTATCTCATTGGGATATCACTCTCATAATAATATGCAGCTAGCATTTTCAAACGCTATAAGTATGTGTAATCAAAATTTAAAAAGAGAGATTATAATCGATTCTAGTATCTATGGGATAGGCAGAGGTGCTGGAAATCTAAATACAGAACTTATCGCAGATTATTTGAATAATTCTCATGAAAAAACTTATGATACTTTACCTCTTCTGGATATAATTGATGAACTATTAGCCTCTCTTATGCTAAAAAACTCATGGGGTTTTTCACCTGCACAGTTTCTTTCAGCTTCGTACAACTGCCATCCAAATTATGCTTCATATTTAGTAAACAAAAATACAAACTATATTGTAGGAATAAAAAAAATACTAGACAAGCTTCCAGAAGAAAGTAAATCATCATTTGATAAAGAACTTATAGAAAAACTTTATAGAGAGTATATATTAGAACCAAAGTCTAGTCTTAAAGGTGAACTAAAACTAGATGTTGATAAAAATATTCTTCTTATAGCTTCTGGTAAAAGTGTAAATGAATATAAAGAACTTTTAGAATCAAAAGCAAAAGATTCAAACTATCAACTCATAGGACTAAATCATAAACCAACTATAGAATGCGATTATTA
>JAQVGE010000063.1 GCA_028696935.1 Minisyncoccota bacterium
TCTTGTGGGAGGGGTTGACGTTCATGGGACAGTGGATGCTTTTCAGAAAACGCATGATCTTTGGCTGGATTTGAAAGGCATGGATTTTTCTTCCGAGATCCCCATCCCGCTCCGGGGCTTGACCGGGAAATTGCATTGGAGTGGAAAAGACCTTTCTTTTGAGCAGGTGCAGACGACTCTCCACGGATGGAACGCAAAAGTATCGGGGGCTTTCGTGAATCGGGACGGGCACCCTGAGACAACGGTGCGTATGGTCGTGGGTAAGGAAAAACCATGGATGGAAGCCGGTTTTAGGATTGACATGAACGATGGGGTTATGGAAGGGTTTCTTGATGCGTCTGATGCGGGAAAGTTTTCTTTCAACGGCAAGATTCGTTCCGAAGGAAATCGGTGGATTCTGGATCCCTTGGTCTTGAACGATCATTATCAGGGAAAGTGCGAACTTGATTTTGTGACCGGAAATTATGCAATTGCTGTGGAGCGGGAGATGAAGCGTATTTCGATCCACTCCAACCTTCGTCATCTTGATTTTGCGGTGCAGGGCCGTTTGGATCATCTGGATTTTCTGGGGCTTGACATTGTGACTCAAGGGCGGATCTATATTCATGCCATTTCCCCGAACTGGCAGGATCGGCAATTCCGTTTCAAGGCCGATTTTGAGACAGATTATTTTATTTTAAATCAGGAGCCTTTGCATGATCTGAAAGGATCCTTCGAAGTAACGCCGTACGGGATCTCTGGGATTCGTTGTACCTGGGGACGAAAGTTTGAAATGACGGGGCAAGTGGTTTTCCCTCTGAAATCGCCGCAGGTAAAATTGACTGTTCGAACCGCAGATTTTGATCTCGGACAGATCCAGTTTTTTGCCTCCAAACCGCTTCCGAAAGAAATGGGCGGAAAGTTAGGGGGGAAGCTTCTCATTGAAGGTGACCTAAAGCGTCCTGAAATCATCGGTGTCTTCAATGTCTAGGATGGGAAATGGGGGAAGCTTGAGTATGATCGCGGGATTATTCAGTTCCGAGGTTTTTCTCCTTATTTTCCTCTTCAAGAATCTAAAATCTGGAAGGGACGTAGTGTTTTCTTTTTGACGGGCGCGGTTGATTTGACGCTTGACAATGTTATGGCGGGCGTAAAAATAGAGACTTTGGATCGGCTGGTGGTCTGGAAGGGACTTGAAGTGACTCTCCACGAGAAGGAGGCTAGTGTTCAGTTGGCCGGTTCTGATCTTGATCATTTGAAGCCCGTGTCGTCGATTGTAGTGGGGCCGGTGAAGCAATTCGAATCTAAAACCGGGGAGTCTGAGGAAAGTCGTCCGGATGAAAAAGGTTTTACGGTCGGAACAAGTTTAAAATTCTAGGAGCGTTATGCCACGCTGGAGTTACCTAAAAAAACTGGTGTTCATACGGTTGCGGCTTGAAAATTTCGGGGCCACTTGCCTGAATTTTTTTTACCATGCCGGAGGCATTGCAATTCTTTTTTGTGATACATGTGCCCTGATTTTTAAGCGGAGTATTCGATGGCCTATGGTATGGGATCAGATGCTTAAAATCGGTGTGACCTCACTGCCGCTGGTTTTTTTGACGTCTCTTTTTACGGGAATGGTGCTAGCGTTACAATCAGCTTATCAATTGCGCTTGTTTGCCGCAGAACAATTTACTTCAGACTTGATTTCGGTGTCGCTTTGCCGGGAACTCGGGCCTGTATTGACGGCAATGGTCGTGGCGGGCCGAGTGGGAGCTTCCATTGCCGCAGAGCTTGGGACGATGAAGGTTACGGAACAGATTGATGCTCTTAAGGCCCTTGCGACCAATCCCATCCAGTACCTTGTTATTCCCCGGTTTATTGCGGGACTTTTTATGCTATTTGTGTTGACGATTTATGCGGACTGTATCGGGATGCTGGGGGGATATCTTATCGCCGTCTTCAAACTGGGGATGAGTTCCCACATGTATATCAAACGGGGGTTTGATGCCCTGGTGGTCAAAGATGTTATTACGGGACTGATCAAGGCCTTCTTTTTTGGGGGCATTATCACGGTAGTGGGATGTTATTTTGGATTTAAGGCTCGGGATGGTGCAGAAGGTGTAGGACGTGCGACCACGTTTGCGGTTGTTGTTTCGCTGATTTTGGTGATCGCTTCTGATGCCCTTTTCACCGCTATCTTTTACTTTTTTTAATCTGACGGATTTTCTTCGCGTTTTTTTTGCGAGGGACCCGATAGGGCGTTTTAAGGGATAAATTATGATCGAGATCCAGAATATCCATAAGCAGTTTGGGGATAAGGATGTCCTTCGGGGTGTGGATCTTACCATTCGGGATGGGGAGACCCTTGTGATCATTGGCCGCTCGGGGTGCGGGAAGAGTGTGCTTCTGAAGCATATCATGGCGATCCTTGAGCCAGACGAGGGCGACATCAAGATTGACGGACGCTCCATGTTTTCGATGACACCCGATGAGCAGGACCGGTCTCGTCTTAAATTGGGGATGCTATTTCAGGGGGCGGCCCTTTTTGATTCGTTGACCGTCCGGGGGAATGTCGGGTTTTCACTTTTTGAACATACGCAGCTTACCGAGGAAACGATTGAGCTGAAAATTCGGGAAAAATTAAGTTGGGTGGGACTTTCGGATATTGAAGATTTGATGCCGTCCAGCCTTTCGGGAGGTATGAAAAAAAGGGTCGGGCTTGCTCGCGCGATCTGTCATGAGCCGAGCATCATTCTCTATGATGAGCCGACCACGGGTTTGGATCCTATCAATGCGGATGTAATTAATGAACTTATTTTGCAAATGCAGAGACGGCTTCGGGTGACATCCATCGTCGTCACTCACGATATGACCAGTGCGTTTAAGGTTGCAAACCGGATTGCCATGCTTTACGAAGGAAAAATTATTGCCGTTGGGACTCCGGATCAGATCCGGAACTCTCAAGATCCGATCGTTCAACAGTTCGTGACGGGATCCGCCAGTGGCCCGATCACCCATGGAATGAAAAAAGAAACGGAGATTTTATGAAAAAATCAACCAACGAAATGGCGGTCGGAATTTTTGTTATCGTCGGATTTATCCTGCTCACGCTGGTTCTTTTTTTTGTAAGCGGTGTCTACCTATTTCGCTCGGGCTATCATGTGAAGGTGCGCTATGAATACGTCAGCATCCTCAATAAAGGTGCGCCGGTCCGGATGGCGGGTGTCCGTGTTGGGGAGGTGAGTCATGTTCAGCTTTATTTTGACGAAACAAAGAAGAAAAATTGTGTTGAGGTGAAGCTTTTTATTGAAAAGGGGATAGAAATCAGGGAAAATTACACATTCAAGATTCAGGGAACGCATATCTTGAGCGAACCGCATATCGAGATTTCCCCGGTGAGTGGAGACGCACGGTTTTTAAAGAGCGAGGATCTGGTTGAGGGGATCAGCCCGGTGCCGGTGGAAGCGCTCATTGATCGTGCCCACGAGATTTCCGATGAGATTGCGGAAATGATGAAGAAGTTTCGCGCTAACGTTGAAGATGAGGGAATGATTACCAATCTCAAGACGATGGTGAAGAATTTCTCCGAATTGAGCGTGGCGCTTAATACTTCAGTCTCGGGATCTGAGAATGAACTGAACCAAAGTGTAAAGAATATTGAGGCGTCCACGGCTTCCCTTGAACATATCCTGGGCCAGGTTGAAAACGGCGAAGGAACTTTGGGGAAGTTGTTGATGCAGGATGAGCTTTATGACGAGATGCGTGCCTTTGTCAGCGATATCCGGGCGCATCCCTGGAAATTGCTCAAGAAAGACACAGGTGATTCCAGAAAGTGGTATTACCTGTTTTTAAAATA
The DNA here is from genome assembly GCA_028696935.1 of Minisyncoccota bacterium. The sequence goes on from JAQVGE010000063.1 coordinate 3,821, forward strand.
GCCGTAAGTTGTTCCTGTTTTAGAAGAATGTTTTTCCGAATCGGAACGGGGGATGCCTGGGAAGGTGGACTCGTGCCGGGAAATGACGGGGAACGACTTTTTTTTACATCATAAAAATAAAATATTTCTGTTTTTGAAATATCAAAGGAGTGATCATGATCATTTTTATCCGCTTGCTGTTTCTTGCAGGTTGTGCAACGTTTGGTTACCTGGCTCCGTTTTCCTGGTTGGATGGACTTAACTTCTTGCATCGTGACTGGATCTCCGCTGTGATCTGGTTGATGGGGGGTGGAATTTTTGTCCTGCTTGACATTTTTTTCAAGCAGTATACGGTCAAGAACATCCTTTCGATTATTCTGGGTCTCGCGATCGGCCTTTTGACGCACAAGCTTTTTATGACAGTTGTGGCGTATGGTAATTTTACTCCGGATGTGGAACGTACTTTTGCGATTGTAACCGCCGTTCTCTTTTCCTATCTCGGGATTATTACCATCCTTCGTGGACAAGATGAGTTTAGTTTGATGATTCCATTTGTAAGACTGGATACCAAAGGTGCCAAAGAAGATCTGATTTTGCTCGACACGTCCGTGATTATTGACGGCCGGATTGCGGATATTGCGAATACTCACTTTATCGGAGGTAAGTTGATTTTGCCCCGGTTCGTGCTGAAGGAACTGCAACTTATTTCTGATTCCTCAGATCCTCTTAAGAGAAATCGCGGTCGTCGTGGTTTGGACGTGATGAACGCTATCCGCGAAAATCCGAATGTGACGGTCAAGATTCATGAGATGGATTTTCCGGAATTTAACACGGTGGATGCGAAGCTGGTAAAAATGGCCCAGGTGATTGAAGCTAAGGTGTTCACTAACGATTATAACCTGAACAAGGTGGCGGAACTTCAGGGCGTGAAGGTGCTGAACATCAATGACCTTGCGAATGCCCTCAAGCCTGTTGTGATGCCCGGTGAAGAAATGGAGATCAAAATTCTCAAAGAAGGCAAGGAACACGAGCAAGGGGTTGCTTATCTTGATGATGGCACGATGGTGGTTGTGGATGCGGCCCGACGTCGTATCGGGCAGACGACGAAAGTGACGATCACGAGTGTACTCCAGACCCAGGCTGGCCGGATGATTTTCGGGAGGCTTTCGGATGAGGATGAAGGCCGTCGGGATCGTCATGATCGCGGACGCGGGGATCGTTGGCATGAGAACCGGGAACGCGGGCGTGGTGACCGCCATGAACGTAACGGGGGTCGCAATGGACACAGCCACCAGACGAACGGGCAGAGTTTTGACCCGGGGCAAGGACCGGCGGCGAGCCAGAACCATTAAAAGAGGCGTTGTGAACGTTCGTCATTCATGCGACGTGCAGCGGTTCTTGGCGAGTGTTGATGTGTTGAACTTTTCTGACTTGATATCCCATGCGACATCAGCGTAAGGTTTGTCATGTTCCCAAGATCAGTCTGATCATTCCCGCGGCCGGGCTTGGGACTCGTTTCCATCAAAGCTCCGGAGCCGACTTTAGTAAAAGTCGACGTCGAGATTCCAAACTTTTTTATGATCTTGGCGGGGAGCCGGTGCTTGCCAGAACGCTGGCCGCATTCGCAGAAATTCCGGAGATTAAGGAAGTGTTTCTGGCGGTCAGTTCCGGGATGCGTTCTGAAATAAAACGGCTTCTTTGTCGCGTTGATTGCCGGAAGATACATTATGTAACTGGAGCGGAGACAAGAGCCGGATCGGTTTTGAACGCGCTCAGACGGACGTCGCCGTCGTCCGAGTGGGTGATGGTTCATGATGGCGCGCGGCCGCTTGTCACGACAGCGGCTATTCGGCAACTGATCCGGGGGAGCACGGGCTGGGATGGAGTGATCTTGGCCAGGAAAGTTATTCCGACGATTAAGCGTGTTTTAAGGTCTGACGGACACATTGAGTCGACGGTGGATCGGAGCACGCTTTATGAAGCGGAAACGCCGCAGATGATTCGCCGTTCTGTGCTGATCAAAGCGTATAAGATGAATCCTTGCGCTTTACAAGCGACTGATGAAGCCGGGCTTCTTGAATCGATTGGGGCTCAAGTC
>JAQVGE010000064.1 GCA_028696935.1 Minisyncoccota bacterium
CCAATACCCATAACGTCAACGGCCAATTAATCCTGTCCGTCCAGCGGGGCGGCATCACCAACGAATATGCCTATGACGATGCAGGTCGCAGGACCCATGTCGTGCTGAACGGCGCGACGGTTTCGAGCACGGCCTATGACGCCATCGGGCGGACCGTATGGACCCGAAACGCCGATGGCGTCGTGGTCAGCAATACCTACGATTCCGCCGACCGGCTGCATCGCGTCTATATGCCCGACGGCACCTTCACCGAGAATGTCTATTCCAATGGATGGCTATGGAAGACAATTGATCGTGCCGGACGGACAAATGTGATGGAACGCGATGCCGTGGGCCGTTTGGTCCAAACCATTGATCCTTCGGGCGGGACCGTACAATATCGCCATGACGCATCCGGCAACCTGACCAATCTGGTGGACCAGGCCGGCAACAACACCTTCTGGACCTACGACGCCGAAGGCCGCCAAACCCGAAAAACTTATGCCGATGCCAGCCATTGGGATTATACCTATGACGCGGCAGGACGCCTGACCAGCCGGACGGATGCCAAGAGCCAAGTCACATATTATGAGTACGATGCGGTCGGCAATCTGACCAATATCAACTACCCCAACGACGCCGACGTGTCCTTCACCTACGACGCCCTGAACCGGAAAACCACGATGACGGATGGCATCGGCTCCACCACCTATGCCTACAGTTCTTGCTGCGGATTGCTGGAAGCAGAAGACGGGCCGTTTGCCAACGACACATTGTACTTCGGCTATACGGACGCCAAGCAGTTGGCCTCGGTGACGTCTTCCTTCCTGAATGTGCAGTATGCCTACGACGACCTCCAGCGCCTGCATACCGTCGTTGGTCCCGAAGGCACCAATACCTATTCATACGAAGGAGCCGGAACTGCATGGCGGGATTTGCAGCTCGGCAACGGCACCGCAGCATCCCGGCAATATGACGAGTTGATGCGCCTGACAAACATGGTCAACGCTACCGATGCCGGGGTGCTCTCATCGTTCGCCCTCACCGTGGACGACGCCGACCAGCGCACCCAGGTCATTCGCGAGGATGGACGCATCATCCAATATCAATACGATCCTATCGGACAGCTCACCAATGCTTATAGCGGCTCCTACGCCTACAGCTACCAATACGACACTACGGGCAACCCCCTGGAACAAAACAAATCCGGCATGGTCTATTCCAATTCCTTCAACAACTTGAACCAAAACATAGACACCGTCTTCTCCGGCGGCCTCGCCGCGTGGGGGACTCAATCCGGCCCCCTCGCCGCTACCGTCACCGTTAACGCCATCATCGCCCACCCGTGGGGATCGTATTGGGTCGCCACCAACATTCCCTTCACCCAAGGGGCCAACACGTTGCAAGCCGTTATTCAGGATGCCGCCGGACGAAAAGCCACCAACACCATTACCGTTGTTGCCCAGAACAAGACTTATGCCTACGATGCGAATGGAAACATGACCGCCAACGGCACATTCACCTATGTCTGGGACGATGAAAACCGCCTGACCGAAGTCTGGAAAGAGGGCGTTGTCATCCAGCGCAATAAATATGACGGCCTCGGTCGCCGCCGCGAAAAAGTGGAGGGCTTCACCACCAACCGCTACATTTATAAGGACTGGCTTGTCCTGGCCGTTGTCGATGGCGCGGATAATCTGTTGGAAACCTATACCCACGGGGCCGATCTGTCGGGGCAAATCGGCGGAAACGCGGGAGGCATCGGCGGCATACTCGCCGATACGTCGGCCACAAACAGTCATTTCTACCACTACGATTTCAACGGCAACATCATTCAGCTTACAGACGCCACGGCCACACCTGTTGGTTGCATCGAATATAGCCCTTATGGTGAAGTTCTCCTCAAATCGGGACTTTTTACGCCCCGCCATCAATTCAGCACCAAGGAATATGACTGCCATACTGGGCTGAATTATTACGGCTACAGATTCTACTTACCCAATCTCGGGAGGTGGCCAAACAGAGATCCGATTGAAGAAAGGGGCGGAGCAAATCTATATACATATGTTTATAATAATATAGAAAATATGTGGGATTATATGGGAAATGATCCAAGAGGAAGCGGAATTGTAATTACCGTGCCCATAATATACGAGTGTTCAGGGGCTGTTTGCAGGATATGTTATAGCCAGAAGAAGTCCTGCGCCAATCAATGTGGGATATATTCTGGCACAGGCAAAACAGATAAAGAAGCAAGGAAAGCAGCAGAAAATAATGCATTGGCGGATCTTCCTGGATGCGAAGAGTGCTGCAATGATTCTGGAGTAAAAAGCTGGTTGGATTGTCGCCCAAAATAAATGGATATAAGGAATAATAATGAGATTGATAAAATATTTAGGGATCACGATATGCCTACTTTCAAGTGAAAGGTCAATAGCGCTTGATCTCATGTCAAGGGAGGCTAATAGTTGTGAATCAGCCAATACTTATTTAGATGTGAGCATGTCGCAAAAAGACAAGAGATATATTAGATATAAAATCAACGAAAAACAGGAATTCCACAAAGAATATGATGCAATTTTAAAGTATCCAATTGAATACAGTGATAACGGTTTAGCAATTAAATATACTGAACAGGGGATAGGCTATGCATTGACAATAACGGACTTTACATGCGACAAGGAATACGCACAATTCGACTTTAATATCGAGAATGTGGATATTTATGGATGGGATGAAATTAACCGCCCAGAGCTGCAACATCCTATTCGACTATTAAAAATCAATGTATTTAAATATGATGGCCCAGTTCGTTGTAAAATTGGTAAATGGATAGATCTGACAAAGGAAATATTGCCTGCAAAGAACAACATTGCAGGAGCAGAAACCATGATGATTCGTATCTGGAAAGAGGATAGTATGGAGAGTGGGGAAGGGGTCGAAAAGGGATCACCCATTAGAGGTTCCGGTCAAACACCAAAAGTCCCAATGAGGGCACCAGATCAATAGATTTCTTATCATGAAAATATGGGCGGACAAAATGCGTGATGATGCCGCCGGCAATCCCGTGGAACAGGACAAGAACGGGCTTGTGTTCAGCAACTCCTTCAACCACCTCAACCAAAACGTCGCCACCGTTCCCGGCGGCTCGCTGGCTGTGCTGGGGCGCGTGAACTATGCAGGCGGGACCGTGGCGGTGAATTCCGTGCAGACGCAACTTTCGCCCGATTTGATATTTGCCGCAACGGGGATTCCGTTCGCGCTCGGAACCAACGCGCTGAACACGGTGTTTACCGATCCCTTCGGACGCTCCACCAACCGGGAAACGTCAGTTGTTGTGACCCAGAAGGCCTATCAGTACGACCTAAACGGTAATCTGACCAACGATGGGCGGATGGCGTATTTCTGGAACGACGAGAATCGGCTGGTGGCCGTGCACAGCGCGAAAACGGGGGCGATGATCCAGGAGAATCGCTACGATGGGCTCGGGCGTCGGCGGGAAAAAATTGAGCATGGCGCAGACGGGATCACAACCAACCGCTACTTGTATCAGGATTGGATGGTGCTGGCGGTGACCGATGGCGCGGGGAACGTGCAGGAAACCTACACCCACGGGGCGGACTTATCCGGGCAGGTGGGCGGCGGCGCGGGGGGCATCGGCGGCATCTTGGCCTCGACGCAGGCGGGGGGCACGGCGTATTATCACTACGACTTCAATGGAAACGTCGTGAACGTGAGCAGCAGCAACCAAACCCAACGGGCGAAGTACACCTACTCCCCCTTCGGCGAGGTGTTGCTGAAAGAGGGGCCATTCGATTCCCGATACCAGTTCAGCACCAAGGAACGGGACATGTCGACTGGGATGAATTATTACGGCTACCGGTTCTACTCCCCGCAAATGGGAAGGTGGATCAATCGTGATCCATTGAACGAATTAGGATTCCAAACAGTGCGGAGTGATATTTCTGGAAAAGAAACATCTCATGATTCAATGGCAAATACCGTTTGGGAACAACTTGAAGAATATTTCCTCACGCAGGGGCAAAGCATCGACTCTGAAGAGTTGATGAAAATAGTCGTTCTGTTACTGGATAATCCGAGTGTTTCAGCGCGCCCTTGCAATCATCTAAGGATGCCCCTCACGACGAATACCAGCCATGATGTGAATCTTTACCTGTTTGTCAGAAATAGTGCCCAGAATATGATTGATTCTCTAGGCTTGAAATGTTGGACAATATTTTGGACGTGTGAGATATGCACATGGCCCGATTGCAAGCCGAAGGATTTTCCAGATCCGTCATGCCCAGGACCTGCTCCAGATCCCGACCCTACTCCTGATCCACCTCAACATATATGTTTCAAATGTGATTTCTAAAAGACAACTGGAATGGTTGACGATGAAAAAAGTATTAATATATGTAATATTTGTAATTGGTGTTGTAAGTTGTCACCTTGGGTGCAAAAATATTATTGCGCATAAATTGGAGTCCAATGAGCGCTGGGATGCCCTAAACTATTTGAAAACTCTTAAGGTACAGGGACGGCTCCCTGGCTTTCATGCGGATGATCGCGGTCAAGTAACATTTGGTGCATCTGAAATTCTTCTAGGGACGAAGATGAAATACCCGTTGAAAGTAAACTTCTTCATTCAGAAAAAGGATGAGCAACAACTATATATTTATGAAGTAAGCAAAGATGCACCCGATGCATCATGGATATTATCAAAAGCATGGGAGAAATCTTCGCAGCAGGGGACAGTGAGTTTGATCACAGAGGGCGCGAAGGGGTCACCCTAAAAAAAGGGGTTAGACTATGAAAGAAAGGGGTCAGACTAAAAAGGGGTCAGACTATGAAATTTAGAATCTGTGTTGACGCGGAAGAATGATCCTGTCATTTTCTGGCTATGGCTAGAGCGTTACGTGTGGAATATCCTGGGGCTCGCTATCATCTGATGTGTCGAGGGAATCAGAGCCGACGGATTATCGAAAAGCAGACAGACGCTGATTTATTTGTTCGAACACTGGGGGAGATGTGTGTCCGCAATGGAGCCGTCGTACACGCCTGGTGCCTGATGAGCAATCATTACCATCTCCTTCTCGTGCAGGCACAACTTTCGCCCGATTTGATATTTGCCGCGACGGGGATTCCGTTCGCGCTCGGAACCAACGCGCTGAACACGATCTTTACCGATCCCTACGGACGCTCCACCAATCGGGAAACGACCGTGGTGGTGGCGCCCAAGGCCTATCAGTACGACGCCAACGGGAACCTGACGAACGACGGGCGGATGGCCTATTTCTGGAACGACAAAAACCGGCTCGTCGCAGTGCGCAGCGCGAAAACTGGGGCGCTGATTCAGGAGAATCGCTACGATGGGCTTGGACGGCGGCGGGAGAGGGTAGAATTTGATGCAGGTGTGGGCGTTACTAACCGCTATTTGTATCAGGACTGGATGGTGCTGGCAGTGACCGATGGCGCGGGGAACGTGCTGGAGACCTACACTCACGGGGCTGATCTGTCGGGACGGGTGGGCGGTGGCGCGGGCGGGATCGGTGGCATCTTGGCCTCGACGCAGGTGGGAGGAGCGGCCTATTATCACTACGATTTAAATGGAAATGTTGTGAGCGTGAGTGGCAGTACCCAAACTCAACTGGCGAAGTACACCTACGGCCCCTTCGGTGAGGTGTTGCTGGAAGACGGCTTATTCGATTCCCGGTACCAGTTTAGTACCAAGGAATATGACTCAACAACCGGGCTTAATTACTACGGCTACAGATATTACTCGCCGGAACTGGGGAGGTGGATCAGTTCTGATCCGCAGAATGAGATCGGTTCTCTCAACGTCATCTACAAAGACGTTCTTGCCGACCTTCGGCAAAAGAGGGCCTTGG
>JAQVGE010000065.1 GCA_028696935.1 Minisyncoccota bacterium
AAAAAGTGAAGGAACTGTTGTCATGGCCACTGCGGTTATTTCAAAAAGTAACAAAGGTAACCCTGGTTACTTTAATTTAACCGTTGAATATTTAGAAAAATTTTATGCTTCTGGAAAAATTCTTGGTGGACAATACAACAAAAGAGAGGGTCGTCCTAGTGACCAAGCAATCTTAGCAGCTCGGGTTATCGATAGAACTTTGAGACCTCTTTTTAATCAACAAATAAAAAATGCAGTTCAAGTTATTGTGACAGTTATTGCAATTGGTAAAGCTGACCCAAAAACTTTGGGAATCAACGCAGCTTCAATCGCCCTTCATTTATCAGATATCCCTTGGAATGGACCAATCGGTTCTGTTCACATCAGTAAAGGAAAGGGAGAAAATGAGATAAAAATAAACAACTATTTACCAAATGGAGATGAGGCTGTCTACGATCTTGATTTACTTATTTGTGGAAAAGACAAAACAATCAACATGATTGAATCCATGGCCTTTGAATTAGATGAAGAAGAAATGGGTAAGTGTTTTGATTTAGCTTCAGTAGAAATTTCAAAATGGGAAGAGTTCCAAAAAAATATTCACAAAGAGTTAGGTAAAGATAAAATTGAAATTAAAGAAGTTTCAATTGAAGAAAAGGCTCTTGATATTTTCAATCAAAAAATTAAACCAACGGTTGATGAAAACGTCTGTGGAAGAGAGAGTAAAAAACTTATGGCAGAAGCAGAATCCACCTGGAAAGAATTACTTGAAGAAATTTACCCAAATGAAGACAATGACACAGAAAGAGAAGTAGCTGAAGATTATTTCCATGATTATTTAGACCGAAAATTCCACGAGATGGCTCTCCTAGAAGGTAAAAGAGCTGACAATCGAGCTTTTGATGAAATTAGAAAATTGTACGCTAAAGCCGGAGGAATATCTGAAACACTTCATGGCTCTGGAATCTTCTATCGTGGAGAGACTCACGTTCTATCTGTCTTAGCTTTAGCTGGACCTGACGATGCTCAGTTAATAGAAGGTATGGAGTTTCAATCAAAGAAACGTTTTATGCATCACTATAATTTTCCACCTTATTCCGCTGGTGAAACTGGACGCGTTGGTGGTATAAATCGTCGAGAAATGGGTCATGGATTCTTAGTTGAAAAAGCTTTAACTCCAGTCATTCCAGATAAAAATTCTTTCCCTTATACAATTAGAGTTGTTTCTGAGTCTACGGCTTCAAATGGTTCAACTTCCCAAGCATCAATTTGCGCTTCAACTCTTGCTTTAATGGATGGTGGAGTTCCTATTAAAACACCTGTCGCTGGAATTTCTGTTGGCTTAATGGCTGACCAGAAAGATAAAAATAAATATGCTCTTTTGACTGACATTCAAGGACCAGAAGATCATTATGGTGATATGGACTTCAAGGTGGCTGGAACCAAAAATGGAATTACGGCTATTCAGCTGGATATAAAGGTTGATGGGGTTGAAATAAATATTTTAAAAGAAGCTCTTATCAAAGCCAAAGAAGCTAGACTAAAAATTATAGAAGAAATAGAAAAAGAAATTAAAGAACCTCGACCAGAAATTTCTCCTAATGCTCCAAAAATTTTATCAACCAAAGTTAAAAAGGATCAAATCGGGATGATAATTGGGCCTGGAGGAAAAACAATTAACGCAATCAGAGAAGCAACCAGCACTGAAATAACGATTGAAGAAGATGGGACGGTGTTTGTCACTGGTAAAAATGGTGGAGCAGAAGGAGCAATAAAAATGATTGAAGAAATGACCCATGAATACAAGATTGGGGACACCGCCCAAGCAACAGTTGTAAAATTAATGGATTTCGGAGCGTTTGTTAGAATTGGACACGATACAGAAGGACTTGTCCACATATCTGAAATTGCCCCATTTCGCGTAGAGAAAGTTTCTGATATTCTTAAAGAAGGAGACATTGTCCCTATCAAAGTAATTAAAACCGATGAAAAAGGACGTCTCAGTTTCTCCATAAAAGCAGCTGATGAAAATTTCTTTAAAAAGGAAAAATAAAAAACAAAATGGAAGAAGAAAATAAACAACCAAACAACAACTCGAAAATAAATCCCAAAAATATTCACACCTATATGTCGGATATGGCTGATGTGGTACGTGAAAATGAAATGTCGGTTATTAAAGTCGCGATGGCTGAACAACGCAGTCGAGAGAGGGGGGATTATTATGAAAGAAATAAAGAAACCCCAAAAAAGAAATTCTTGTTCGTCTTGGGTGGTTTATTTATTATTCTAATTGGGGTTTTTGCATCTTATTTTTTGATTCAAAAAGCCAAAGAAAAAAATGCTCCTGTTGAAATAGTAAAAACAATTATACCCTTAATCTCCTATGATAATTCTGTTGAACTAGACGCAACTCTCATAACCAACAAGATAGATCTCTCAAATCTTATAAATCCAGAAATTAAGTCAGGTGAAACACCTAACACAATTAAGGCCTTCTTTTTAAATCAAAAAACAGAAGAATCAAAAACCCAAATGGGCTTATCTTCATTGCTTAAAACGATGAACATCACAACTGCTCCGGGCTCACTCACAAGATCTTTTTCTGAAGAATATATGATTGGAACTTATGCAACAACCAACCCTTCTGATAAATCTCATTTATTTTTGATGATAAAAATAAATGATTACGAACCAGCTTTTGCCGGAATGTTAGAATGGGAAAAAACAATACTTGGTGATTTATTTAGTTTCTTCCAGATTAATATCAAAGAAAAAGACAACTATCTTTTTGAAAAAACTTTTAAAGATATTATGATAAAAAATAAAGATGTCAGAGTTCTCTATGATGACAACAATCAAGGAGTTCTCTATTACTTCTTTCCGAGCAAAGAACACTTGGTTATTACTGACAACCAAGAAGCCATCGAAGAAATTATTACAAGAATCCTTGTCGGTCAAACAAAACCACAATAAAAATTATTAATTTAACAAAATATAAAAATATGAATATAGAAACACTTAAAGAAAAATTACAAGAGGAGAAAAAAAGGTTAGTTGAAGAGTTAGGAGCAATGGGTAAAATTGTTAATGAAGAAACTGGAGACTGGGAAGCTTCCCCAGAAGCTGAAATGAATTCTCAAGAAGTACAAGATGAAGCTGATATGGCTGAAAGAGCAGAGGATTTTGAAGAAAGATCTAGTAAGGTAAACCTATTGGAAAAAAGATTACAAGATATCAATCAAGCCCTAAACGAAATAGAAACCGATAAATATGGAGTTTGTAAAACTTGTGGTAAAAATATTGAAGAAGACCGTCTTATAGCTAATCCTGCGGCTCAAACTTGTAAAGAGTGTATGGAGTAGTAAAAAAATAAAAACCTCGCGATCTAGTCGCGAGGTTTTTATTTTGTCAAAAATTTTTATCGAGTTATAATTACCCCATGTCCTTCTCAAGAATTTATTCAGCTCAAACCCACTTACTAAGAGGAAAAATTGTAACTGTGGAAGTTGATATCACGAATGGTACTTTGCATGCATTTACTCTAGTTGGCCTTCCCGACAAGGCTGTTGATGAATCAAAAGACCGAATGAGTTCAGCTCTAAAAAATTCAGGCTTTAATTCTCCTAAAAATCAAAACCAAAAAATAGTTATTTCTCTTTCTCCAGCTGATCTTAAAAAAGAAGGTCCTTATTTTGATTTAGCTATCGCCTTAGCTTATTTATTGTCAGCTGAAGAAATAGAATTTGACCCTGAAAACAAAATCTTCTTAGGAGAATTATCACTCAATGGGGAACTACAGCCAATCAAAGGGGCTTTACCTTTGGTTGAGGAAGCCAAACGTCTTGGTTTTAAAGAAGTCTTTTTGCCTATCAAAAATGCTTCTGAAGCTAGTTTAGTAGATGATATAACTATCTATGGGGCAAAAAACTTAAAAGAAGTTATCGATCATATCTCTTTTCCCAAAAAAGACAAAAAGGGTAATCCAATAGAAAATGAAAAACCAAAACTAAAACCTGAACCAAAAACAGAGATAGTTTATAAAGAAAGATTAGATGGTTTAGATTTTTCAGATATTCGTGGACAAGAAGCTGCAAAAAGGGGACTTGAAATTGCGGCTGCGGGTGGTCACAACATCGCTATGTCTGGACCTCCAGGAACAGGAAAGACGATGTTGGCTCGAGTTTTTTCACAAATCTTACCAGAATTAAAGAAAGATGATATTTTAGAAATTACAGGAATCCATTCTATTGTTGGGTTGCTAGAAGACACCCTTGTCACAGAGCCTCCCTTTAGGGCTCCACACCACACCGCAAGTTATGTCTCTATGATTGGAGGAGGTGTTAATCCAAAACCAGGAGAAGTAACTTTAGCTCATCGAGGGGTTCTTTTCTTAGATGAATTTCCAGAATTTGAAAAAAGAGTTATCGAATCACTCCGTCAACCACTTGAAGATAATCTAGTTTCAATCTCCCGTGCTCGTGGTTCAGCAATTTTCCCCTCAAACTTTATTTTGATTGCAGCAATGAACCCGTGCCCATGTGGTAATAAAGGTAATAAACAAAAAGAATGCATTTGTAAACCCCTAGACCTCGACCGTTATAAAAGAAAATTATCAGGACCAATTGTCGACCGAATTGATATTTGGGTTAATGTAGGACCGGTTGATTTTGAAAAATTAGGGGAGAATGATTCTCGGGCTGAAAAAACGAGCGTCATAAAAGAAAGAGTTAAAAAAGCTCGAGAAATTCAAACAAAAAGATTTAGTTCTATTCAAAGTGGAGCACGAAAAATAAACACAAATAGTGAAATGAATGTAAAAGATTTGGCTATTTATGCACCTCTTTCTAGAGAAGTTAAAGATTTATTAAATGAAAGTGCTAAACAACTTCAGCTTTCTGCCCGAGCCTACCACAGAATCATTAAACTTGCCCGCACCATTGCTGATTTAAATGAAAGCGAAAACATCTCATCTTCTCATATTTTAGAAGCTCTCCAATATAGGCCGAGAGAAAATAGTTAAAAGATTTTAATTATAAAAATTAAAGACAAAACAAAAAACCAGCTAAGCTGGTTTTTTGTTTTTAATAAACAGGAGGACGAACCGTTGATCCATTACTATTTATAACCTCAAAATGAAGGTGTGGTCCAGTTGAACGACCAGTGTTTCCCATTTTACCAATTAATTGACCTTGTTTTACGCTTTGCCCCAAAGAAACACTAACTGATCCGAGGTGAGCATATTTTGTCTTCATTCCATTTGGGTGTTCAATCGTAATATAGTTTCCATAACGTCCACCACAACTAGAATTTCCTTCTTTACAATAATTAACAACTTTAATAACTTTTCCAGACGCTGAAGCAACAATAGAAGTTCCTCGGCTATTCCCAATATCAACTCCGTAGTGGAACGTTCCCCATCTTGAACCATAAGGGGATGTAATTCTTCCAACAGCCGGCTTAATAAAGTATCCTGAAGGAGCCTTGGTATTAGAAGACACAGAGGTGGTCTTACTTGAAGAAGAAGTCTTTCCTACTGTTTTAATAATACCGTTTGGTACAAAAAGAATATCACCTTCTTTTAAAATACTGTCTTTGTTTATTCCATTAAAGACAAGCATATCGTCTAAATCTGCATCATAGCTATTTGCGATTTTACTTAAATTATCTCCCTTTTTAACGATGTGTTTAACTCCTGTAACCGGCAAAATATTAAGTTTTTGTCCAATCTTAATACTACTACCAGATAATTTATTCTCCCAACGAATAGTATTTTGAGAAACATCAAAATCTTCAGCAATCTGAGAAAGAGTATCTCCTTCCTTAACCTCATAGACAGTAATTCCTCCAGTTGAAATATTTTCAATTCCACTTCCAGCAAAAAAGTCC
>JAQVGE010000066.1 GCA_028696935.1 Minisyncoccota bacterium
TACAGAGTGATCTGTAAGTTTTTTTGTTGTTACCATCCACAATATTAACTAAGATTTAACTTCTTCATCTATCTCCTCTTCTTCCTCTTCAACTGATAGCTTCAGAATTTCTGGGGCAATACTTTCTATTTCTTCAATTGTCTTAAAACCAGTGACTTTCTTTTCATTAACAATAATTGCTGGTAGTTTAGTGTCTTCTATCTTATAAATCTTCAAAAGAGCCTTAAGGGCTGAAAGTTCTAAACTATAATCAAAAGAGTAAACTCTTAGATTAGGATATTTTTGTCTTAATTCAGTTAAGACATAGCCTTGTTTAGTACATTCTGTACAATTATTTGCGGTTGTATAGAAATACAGTAAGGGAATAAGATTGCCTTCACATTTTTGATTTATCTTTTTAGTCAAAAGATAATCTTTAATTTGAAGTAAAGAATAATATCTCTTTAGTTCAACCAATTCTTCGCGACCTTTTAAATTATTTTCACTAAAAGTTATTTTGTCAGCTAATTCGTTCAACTCGGTAGACAAATTACCAGTACCATCATCTTGCTCACAAGAAAGCTCTGAGAGTAAAGAAAACTGAGTCTCTGAAGATAGAATATCCGTCGCTAATTTATTTTGAATTGACCGAATATTTTCTAATTTTTTGTCAGCAAAAAAATTACTTAAACCACCAGCAACGGCAAATAAAGCTGCGGTAATAACAAAAACAATAATATACTTTTTCCAGTCGTTTTTAACCATATTTCTATAATTTTACTTCTTCTAATGAATAATCTCTCTCTCCTACCCAACTTGATTCATGGGAACGAAAAGCATTAAAGACGGCTTTCGTTAGCCAAATCGGAGCCAAAATTGCATAAATACCAATAAACAAAGGAATATCCCAGGAAAGCATCTTTCTGCCATAAATCATTCGGCGTCCGTTGAGTAAAGCTATAACAACAAGAACGTATAGGATAATTGAGATAAACAAAAATGTCTGAGTGTTTAAGAAAAACAAATCAAAAGAAATATTTGTTCCAAATAAAGAAGCAAATCCTGCAGCTCTAGCTTGAATAACTTTATCAGCTATAAAATTAAAAAATCTAAACAAAAAGAACATTAACAAAAACATTGTGCCCGTTATTGAAATAAAACCAGACGGTAAAGTAAAAAGACCGACTGTTCCATACTTAGGCTTAAAGAAAAATTCCTTGTAATCAAGAGCATTTTTTATAAAACCATAAATCCAACGAACTCTTTGTTTGTAAAGTTTTGGAATAGTATTAGGACTTCCAGCATAAACATAAGCATCTGGGCAATGGTCAATTAGTAATCCATGTTTATGCATCCGCAAGGCAATTTCTTGATCTTCTGTGTTATGAGCCTTACGATAAGGACCAATCTTTTCAAAAACTT
The DNA here is from genome assembly GCA_028696935.1 of Minisyncoccota bacterium. The sequence goes on from JAQVGE010000066.1 coordinate 1,402, forward strand.
CTCTTCTAAAGATAGAAAATGGCCCAGGAGTAACATGAATTCCTTTTAGAAAAGCTAACATTTTCTTATTGTAATGAGCCATATCAAATTCAGCCCTTTGAGCATATTCAATAATATTTTTAGGATTACGAACTACAATAGAAGGAGCTACGGCCATTACTTTTTCATTATCAAAGAAAGTAATTATTCTTTTTAGAGCCTCTGGGTGAACAGAAGAATCAGAATCTAGACAACCAACAAAATCACTAGTTGAATGTTTGATTCCTAAATTTAAAGCGGTATGCTTACCGCCATTCTCTTTTTGTAAAAGTTTAATCCTTTTATTTGAGATATATTTTTGTAAAACTGACCAAGTGTTATCTTTCGAACCATCATCAACTACAATTATTTCCAACTTACCTTTTGGATAATTTAAATTAAGCAAAGAATCAACAGTTAAGGAAACAGCTTTTTCTTCGTTGTAACAAGGAACAATAATGGTTACTGTAGGATAATTTTTGAGAATTAGTTTATCTTTTCTAATATTAATCCCTTTCTTATTTTCAAAAAATGTCACCAAGAAAAATATCTGGACATAGACAGCTAAGAAAGAAAGTATATAAAATATAATTATGAGTAAATCCATAACTTTGGCTACTATACCACAAGGACTATAAATTTTCAAGATAAGCCTTATTCTATAAGAATCAAATCAGAAATTGTCTATACATTTAGGCAAAAAATAAAACTATGATATAATCTACGAATGGAAAATAATAAAAAACAATCGATATCAGTTCCTGCAGCTATTATAGTTGCTGGATTATTAATAATGATGGGTATCTTATTAACTAATAATAAAAACAATTCTCAAACAGAAGAACCTAAGACATTATCAGAACAGATAGATGTCTCAAAAGACGAACTGCTTACTTGTTTAGAATCTAAAGATTACGAGGTTTTAGGTAATGAAATTATCGCCAGTGTAGACAGTGCAATGAAAGCTATACCTGAAAATGAGCGAGGAACTCCTTATGCCGTTGTCTTAAAAAACAATTCTCCGGTTACAGATCTTCGTGGAGCTTATCCTTATGAAAGCGTTAAGACACTAGTTGATGAACTTGTTAATGAAGAAATAGAAGCTAATTATGAAGGAGAAGTTCCTCTCCCTAATGAAAAAGACCATGTCTACGGAAACCCTAATGCCCCAATAACGGTTATCGAATATTCTGATTATGAGTGTCCTTATTGTAAAAATTTCCACGAAACCATGAAAAAGGTAGTTGATGAATCTAACGGTCAAGTTAATTGGATTTATCGTCATTTTCCTATTAAACAAAATTCTTTCGAGAAATCAGCCGCAGCTGAATGTGTAGCAGAAATAAAAGGAAATGATGCTTTCTGGCAATATTCCGACTTACTTTTTGGTCTTTTAGAACCAGCTCAAAAATCAGTTTCCGAACAACTATAAAGCAAAAGAAAACCCCGCTTAATTGCGGGGTTTTTGATAACTTTTGTTATCAGAGTTTAATTAGTTTTTTCAGTGTCTTTGACCGGTTCATTTTTTGTTTCAAAAACTGACTTAATTACAACACTACCATCAGGACTCTTGGTGTACTCCATTGTTACCCGGTGAGCTCTCTGAGTTTTCAGAAACTCATCCGCCACAGTGGCGTGATCATTACTGATCATAACTTCATCAGAAGAAGTTACTGCAGCTGAATCAGATTTCTCTTTGGGAACCTTAGTAACTGATTCTCTAACTTCATCTTGGGCAACACTATCGCTTGGAATTGGGCTTTCTGTTCCATCCTGGTTAATTAAAACCTCAGGAACAAAAGTTAAACCTGTTCCAGAAAAGTAATCACCTCGACGAGCATCATTGCCACATCCTTGTAAAAAATAAATGGTCTGTTCGTTACCGTTTACCATGATTTCTCCTGCATAAGCAGGAACTTTACGAAGGTGGATTCTTTTAGGCTTTTCCTGTCCTTGATAGAACACGATGGCCCGACCGGATAAAGTTCCTCTCCTGATGTTTCTAACATCAAGAATAGAACCAGGAAAACGATTCTCGGCAACTTCTCTCATACGATCATGAGCGCCAGCATCGTTCACTCCTCCTTCTACCTGAGGTTTTCCAGCAGCAACTGGATCAATATTCCGGAACCTCATTGAGTAAATCAAATAAGCTAATAACAGTAAACCGATAAATACAAATAACCAGACCAACCAAGATACATCTGTAGTAGATTCTTCTACTGGTAAAACCGGTTTAGAAACAATCGTGTCTTCAAATACCGGATTGACTTGTGCTTTGCCGATGTTTAAAACTTCTCCAGGAAGAATCAAACAATACCAAATACCAGTAGTTTCGTCTTTCCAAACGCGACCAGGCTCCTGCAAAAATTCATTCTCTTTAACAATTTGTCTCCACTCGAAACCATTGTTGTAAAAAACTTTCGCGCGATCCCATGTGTTATGTCCACTTTTTACGGTATCTTTAACAACATAGAAAAATTCAGGCTGGACGATTCTGGTCTCATAAGAATCCATACTTACCGTATCCTGATTAGTTTTGCAAGACAAAACAATCAAAGAAACAATCAACACTGAAAATAAAAAAACTTTTTTCATAACAAAAAATTTTAAAATAACGTGATTTGAGTCGAGGGTTAGCTATCCGATTGGCTCCCGTAGGACCAAAACCTAGATACTAACTTGCTCACTCTCATTCATATATATTATAGCATATTTATATACTATTTGTCAAGAGATATATCAAAAAAACCTTTATCATAAAGGTTTTTTGATATATCTCTATAAATATTAACCTTTTCCCCTATCCCCGGGATAGGGATTTAATCAAAATAATTCTTAAGGCGAGCTATTTTTTCATTATTACGAAGCTTTTCATGGACTTTTGCTTCAATCTGACGAATACGTTCACGTGTCACTCCAAACTCAGCTCCTACTTCTTCTAAAGTGTGCTGAATACCATCATTTAAGCCGTATCGAAGCTCTAATATTTTACGTTCTTTTTCAGAAAGAGTATCAAGCACTTCTTTAATCTGATCCGATAAAATACGACGAGAAGAATCTTGGTCTGGGCGAAGAATTTTATCATCTGGAATAAACTCCCCTCTTGTAGACTTCTCATCATCATCTCCAATTGGTTGTTCCAAAGAAACAGTTTCTTGATTAATCTGTTCAATTACGTGAATTTTTTCTACTTCTAGCCCCATCTCTGAGGCAACTTCTTCAACTAAAGGATCACGTCCTAAATCTTGAGACAACCTACGAACGACTTGTTTATATTTAGAGATTGTTTCAACCATATGAACAGGTATACGAATTGTCCTTGATTGATCAGCTAAGGCTCTTGTAATTGATTGTCTAATCCACCAAGTTGCATAAGTAGAGAATTTATATCCTTTTGTCCAATCGAATTTTTCAACAGCTTTAAATAAACCTAAATTACCTTCTTGAATTAAATCAAGTAAAGTTAAATCAGAACTTCTACCAACATATTTTTTAGCAATTGAAACAACCAATCTCAAGTTTGCTCGAGCAAGTAGATTTTTAGCCTCTAAATCTCCTTTTTCAATTCGACGAGCTAGTTCTCTTTCCTCGCTTGCAACAATTAATGGATATTGCCCTATTTCTTTTAAGTACATCTGAATTGAATCGTAAGTTTGAGCGTCTTTACTATATTTTAGGATAAGTTTTTCGGTCTCATTATCCATATCAAGTAAATTACCACCTTCTAGAACATCAATTCCAGCCGTTGCGAATTTTTCATAAAGTTCATCAAGAAAAAGTATGTTACCTTCGATATCAGGAAAAACTTTAATAATTTCATCGTAAGTAATAAAGCCCCTCTTCTTCCCTTTTTCAATCATCTCATTTGATTTATTTTCTAAATCAAGAGCTTTCTCTATTTTAGATTTTGAACTTTTAATCTTCTTACTCTTTTTAGCAACAGCTTTCTTTTTTGTTGTCTTTGGTTTAGCAATTTTCTTTTTGTCTGTCTTTTTAACTGTTTTCTTCTTTGGGACCTTAGTTGCTGGTTTCTTTTTTATGATTTTTTTAGTAGTTTTTTTAACTACCTTCTTTTTCTTTGGAGCTAAAATCTTCTTTTTGTTTTTAGTTTTTTCTTTTGATTTTATTTTTTTTGATTTTACTTTAGACATAAATTTATTGGGCTCGATAATTTTTAATGTTTTCTATTCTCTCTACTACTTTTTGATAACTTTCTAAAAGTAGCTTTGATTTAGGTGGGTCTGTTTTGTTTTCTTTTTTATTTATTTCAGTTAGAAGATAAACACTCTTTTCTTTTAATATTTCTTCTTCTAAGTTCAAAACTAGTTCTTTGCAATCAGACAAAACATCTGATTTGGTTTTGTCACCATACCACATTTCTGCTTCAAAAGCGAGAGTTCCTCTGTTTGACTTATGTTTTTCGTAGATTTGATTAAAAATAT
>JAQVGE010000067.1 GCA_028696935.1 Minisyncoccota bacterium
TTTGTCCTTCGGGAGTACGTTGACAGAAACCATAAACCCCTTATCCCCCAGTTGGGGCAGTGGGGAACCCCGTCCTGTGTTATTGGCATTGGCACTGGCCTTGTCGCAACCCTTGCTGGTGTTGCCGGGGCACTGTATGGGAAGGGGATCACCAATCCGAAACTTCAACTCGCTGCGGTCTCGTATGGGATTCCAGCCATTGTTACGGGGGTGGCGAGTGGCTACTTTCAGCCCCCGCTGAGAGTGGTTAGACTCCCAGCCCCGCCCCGTGCGAAGGCAGACTCTCAGGTGCAGACTGCGGCCCCCGCAGGAGTGCTCGCATATGACACCCCTGCAGGGCAGGTTTACAATGTGGTAGATCCGGCTACCAACCTGCTCTAAACCTAGAGCAAATCCCCTTTTCCTTTTCTCAATACATTTGGATCGAATTGCGATATCAGATAGGTTAGCGCCGCCTCTGAATCTTTAAAATACCCACATACTACCTTGAAATCCTTACGTGTACTTGATTTGCATCGGATTACTACCCGATCATCCTTCCAAGTTCGTGAGTTGACCATGTTACCCATGTGTCTCTTGGATAACATACCTATATATATCTACCGTGCCTTCGAGACTATGGTGTAACGCACCATGAAGATCGGAGAAATTTTCAACGATGAACTCACCGGCGGTATCCCCTTCTTCTCTGGAGGGCGTACTGATGTTGAGTTTGAAGTGCTTTCTGAGCCCGAAGAGACCGCAATCTCGAAGATGGTTCGCAGGCATGCAAACATGCTCCAGTACACGAGTCCGATTCTTGCCCGTTCCCTGCTCCAGCAGGAGAATGCAATCGTCAAGATGGCAGCGGTGGTCAAGGCTCTGTTCCCGACCGAGAAGGTCGTTAAGCATCCCGGCACCCAGAACTCCATTGTGGCCGATATCATCACTCCGCAGGCTCTGTTCTGGAAGAATACTGCCGATACAAGCAACCCCTGCTATACGGGATATGAGGATAACTCTTGGGATATCAACCTCACTGCGGGTACTCCTGCGTACCTGTTTGGCGATGGCACCAACTACTACGAGGCCCGGAAGGACAACAACAACTACATGGCGGCAATGCTGCTCCACAACGGTCTTTTCGAGGTAGGAACGGCCCCCAAGATCAGTCACATGCACGTCAAGACCAAGCAGATGGATCTGTACGCCCCGACTGCGCTCAGTCCGATGGTTGATCTTGCTGTTGACCCCGACCGCCCCGTGTACATCTACAACACTCCAGGCATCATTCCGCTTACCCATGACGTGGGTACGGAAGTGTCAGTTATGCCTCAGATGTCCGGCGTTTCCAACCTCCGGTGGCTCGGCGTTGTGTTCTACGAATACAACCACATGGGTACGCTCACCGAGTGCCGCAGGTCGTAATCTTCTCACTGAGGTGAAGAATTATGGCGCAGGTTGAAGGTATTGTTGCGCTCCTGCCAGGGGGTAAGAAGGCCGTTGCAGTCGAGGTGCAGGCCCCTACCCTCACTACGGGGGCGGCAGCCATTACTGTGAGTGAAGTCAACAAAATTGACTATGTTATCGGAACTCTTCGGAACCCCAATCTGGATGCTGGCGTTGCATTGGCGCTTGTATACGGGGTCGCTACGACCCCCAACCAGATTGATGTTACGATCAAAAAGAGTGACGGCTCTACATGGTCCGATGCTTTGACTGCAGATGTGGATGAGACGGTTATCTCATTCCTTGTAGTTGGGGCTTAATCTTTCCTTTTTTTCCACCATCGTCTGGTAAGCCCCACACCCAATGCCCCTGCAGCAACTACTGCTGCCCCAGCCACAAGATATAGTGAATTTGATTGTACCCAGATACATCCCACCCTAGAGATTTCCACAGCAGAAGTCGGTGAAGCAACTGCCCCTGCAATGGCATTAGCAACTGCATGCACTGTGTGCTCTCCAACATGAGGACAGGAATCATGGCATTTCCAGCGAACAACACACTCTAGGGGGGAGGTTTGCAGGTACACAACATGACATCCAGTAAATATTGTCACTGCATCTTTGATTTTGTTATAGTCAACTGCTCCAAGGTCTATAACACCATCAGAGGGTTTGACTACTACCTCATATGTCTTCCCGCATTCCATCTGTGTCCCTTCTCTTAGGGGGATTACAAATGTAGGGGCTCCTGATTCTCCTTTTACTTGCTCTACTTCCATCATTACATCTCCTTTATGTACATGTCTCTACTCAAATGTTCCTTTTTCCTCTCTTCTACTCTCCGTAACATCTTCCCTGCAAATACCTCTAAGGAGTCCATCTCCCCCTCTATTTCTTCTTCGCCATTCCAGTACTCTGGGGGGATATCTCCCATTTCAAGTGCCTCTTTAAATTCAGAGATCAGTCCCGGCATATCTTCATCGTCAATATCAATGAAATGATAATCTGCAATCCTATGGGCAATTTCTTTCTCCATAGACTTCATAGATTTCAGATCGTCCAGAATATCTTCTGCATTCAAAGGAGGCACCTCTCTGAAAAATTCTAGCATCCCCACTGAGGGTATATCTGAAAGATCGGGGTAATATCTGCTGTTCACTACATTACAGCCCAATGTGCCCTTTTTTCTCACATGGCTCTTGGGGGAGTAACAGGAGATCTGGTATTCTCCATCCACTATCCCTCCAATGCACATAATCTCTTCGCCTTTTGAGATTGCACATTCAATGTCTGCAATTGAGGGGGTGGTCCCGCCCACGGGATGAGTGTGGAAACTCCCGATATTCTTTCCCCCCTCCCTTTCGCAAGAGCCTTCTTTCAATCGGCACCCTGCACCTGCCGAGGGTTCCGATATGTCCCCTAAGAATATTTTATCCCCCTTTTGGCAAATGGGGCAGCCAACTTCCCCCAAATAGGATGCGATCTCATCCTGATCGTACAATGGTTCTCCATCCTCCACTACTTCGATTACATCCTCTGCAGGGATAGCATATTTTTTAGTCAGCCGCCTAAGTTCAGCACCGACTTGCGCTTCCACAGCAGCCATGTTCTCTTCAAACTAAGACTCAATATCCCGATTAGATTTTAACCGATATTTGACATCCATTAATCTCAAACCCAAACTCTGATATACTCGCTCTCACCAATAAATATATTGGGAGATGGTTCCCCCACAACATCCACGCATATGGTTTTCACCACCCACCACACTCTTTGTGGAACCATCGCTCCCTTTTTATGCTCTCCTGTAGAATTTTAGTTATGGGGTACAGATTGTATTGCTGGGGTTGCGGCAAGACGTTTGGATCATACAAATCCCTCAGAGGCCACGTCGGGAGATGCTATTGGTATCGGTGGTTTAAAGAAAATGACATAATGGAACAGGCCCCCTTTTACCCCGACAACATCGCAGCCTCTTTAGAATTTATGCGAGGAGAACCAGTACCTGAGGATTCAATCAAGAGACGCTTCCCCCATCGGGAGCGGAGCAGATATAGGGACCATAGCAAGGACGATATGGACCCCGAAGAGGGCAGCGACATCTATTAATACTTTTTACTCCAGGTATCGAGTATGACTAGCACTGCTATGGGATATCACCATAAATCTCCCATTGACGCTATAGGAGACAGATTCATCTTCAATGATAGGGAGACTGCAGCAATGTCTGTTGCAACAGCAGTGGGCGGGTGCCAACTCCTTATCATTAACAAACTCTCAGGAAAAGAAGGAGCAGCCATCTCGTGGGCGTCACCCACTACAAGGGCTGTGGGAGTCATAGGTGGGGCCTCTCTTGGCCTTGGGGTGGCAGGCTTACTGGGGAAAGTAGGTCTTGGAAGAACTGTTTCTGCAGGGCTCATGGGGTATGGCATGTCCACCCTGATCAGCATCGGCCTCCCGATTCTTCTCAGTACATTTACGGGGAGCGGGGCGAGGGGCAGTATCACCTGAGAGGCTCTAGAACATATCTTCCGTCCCTCGTAACCTGTGGGGGAGGGTAAGTCTACCCCCTCAGGAAAATAGAGTGCTCTGATAGGCTCTACAGGGGTCTGGTGATAAGGTGTTTTCCACACTCTCTTCTCCATCCCTTGCGGGGGCCTCCGAAGGGTGCGTGTCCCAACTATTTATCTCATCTATTTTTGCCTGCATTCGAGCAATACAGTCTGGATCAGGCTCCCAATCAAAGTACCCCTCTGCCATCACATGAACCCCGCGAGGTTTGAAGTTGAAACGAGGGATGCATCTGCGATGTGCCTGCTCCACAAGCCGGTCAGAATAATCCTCAGAGGCGATTACATCAGGATTGTTGCAGAGCACATGGCTATACATCCCTGCGATTAGAGGGTCATTCTTAACTGCCTCTGCATACGCACACCAATGACATCCCAAGTTTTCTTCTAGCACTATCTCTCCTGAGGCCACTTTCATCCAGTGGGCCACAAGTTCTGCGCGATCCATTCGGGGAGGGACGACCCTATCCCTCCATGAGGTCTGTGATTTCTTTGAGAGAGGTTGAGATTCAAAAGGATTCTCAAACCCCCTCTCTATCATTAGAGACCTATTCTGAGCCCGATTAAGGAAGTCGGACATGGTGCAGGCATCTTCCCTCATTGCCCTTCGCCTTTTTTGGGGAGTAATGTGGGGTTTAAAGACACATACCTGAATGTCTTCCTTGAGCCGGGGCTGCGTCGATCAATATCGACCTTATCTAACAACACTCTATCTTGAGTGTATTGGTATAATGCGCTCCCAATATCCCTCGCTGTACATTCCCCCTTGCTCCTTTCTATTGCCCACCGTTTAAGGGTGCAGACCTTGACTCTTTGACCAAGGCGGAGTGCAGGGTATGATATCACAGTATGCCTCGCAACCTCCATGCCATCTGTCATCGGACGCCTCCTACGCGTAGGGATTTGGATTAGGCGAGGGGTGAGTGTATCACATTTCTGTTGATACGCATCTTCTAATACGGCTCTCAGTGTCGCAGCCATAGAAATAGAGTTAGATTTCGCAAAATCTCGCAAATATCTTGGGAGCGCAATAGAGGTTTGCACATAATCTTGTGGGCCCGCAGTTTTTTCATGACACTCAGTGGGTGTAGGCATATCACATACCTTACCTTCTAGACATATCAATTTAACGATGAGGGTCATCTCCCTCTTGCGCCTCGCCTCCATGGAAAATTGAAATTTTTCAGAAGTTGACGGCCCTCAATCAGAAAATAAAATACCGCTCCGGCAAGTTGGGATCCCATTTTTGGGGTATCTGATAGAGAATGAGAGCAAAAGAAGGGCTAAAAATCCCCCGAGATACCTTCACATGTACTTATTATAAGGACCGGAGAAGGCTATTTTTAGGGGAGGCCTCCGTTTACCCTGAATCGTAACAAAAATAGTGGAATCCCGGAACCCAACTTGCCGGAGTGGCGGATTTAGAGTCCAAATTGGGCTCTAAATATTTTATAAACGGTTTGAGTATGTACGGGACACCGGGGAGCCCGGAATGGCCACGAAAGTGTACTTCCTCCCGGTGGTCTTTCCCCCCCCATACCCTGTGCTTTTTTCGAGTTTCTTTCCGATAATAAGTTTCTTGATCACTCGATCAATCTCAGCACGAGAGTGCTGTTTTGAATACCGATTATACGCCCATTTCTGGAGCGAACCAATTTTCAAACGGTCCCCTGCTTGGAGTGCGGGATGTGATAATATCTTCTCTGCGAGTTCGGCCTCTCTCATCTTGGATTCTGCTTTTGCGGGGTCAGCGGACTGTTCAGGAGTGAGTACTTGGAGGAGATCGGGCAGTTGAGTTTTTACACATCCGCCTGCGATGATCTCAGCCCCCA
>JAQVGE010000068.1 GCA_028696935.1 Minisyncoccota bacterium
TAATTAAAGAGATTTCATATTATTTAAATAAATCAATTGATATAAAAAATGACTTGCTTGTTTTTGATGAAATACAGAATGCTCCAAAAGCGTTAACAAGTCTTAAATATTTTAATGAAGAAATACCAGAATTAGATATTGCTTGTGCGGGGTCTTTACTAGGTCTCTATTTAGGAGAATATTCTTTTCCTGTTGGGAAAATAGAAATTTTAGAAATGCATCCAGTCAATTTTTTTGAATTTTTAAATGCATTAGAAGAATTTCAACTTTTAGATTATCTAAATAGTATTAATAAAAATAATTTTAAAGAAAAGAAATCTGATGTTCTACATTATAAACTTTGGAATTTACTAAAACTATATTTTGTGGTTGGAGGACTTCCTAAATCAGTCTCTATTTTTAGAGAGTATAGAAAAAGAGAACTGGAAGCTTTGAAAAATGTTAGGAAATATCAAAAAGATATGGTTGTTTCTTATATGGCTGACGTTGCAAAACATTCAGGTAAAGTGAATTCAATGCATATAGAAAGAATCTGGTCTAGTGTCGCTTCTAAACTTCAGAGTGAACATGATGGTTCGGCACCTAAATTTATATTTTCAGATGTTTTAGAAAAAAACAGTCGCTATTCTAATTTAAAAGGTGCTATAGATTGGCTATCAACTTGTGGTCTTATTTTAAAGTGTCCTATAGTTAATACTTCTAAAATACCTCTGAGTGCATATACAAAAGAGAATATCTTTAAATTGTTTTTTTTCGATATAGGTCTTCTAGGAGCTATATCAGAACTTAACCCTGAATTAATTATGGATTATGATTATGGATCTTATAAAGGATATTTTGCAGAAAATTTTGTTATTCAGGAACTTAACTCTAAAGGGTTTAAGCTGTATAATTGGCGAGAACGAACTTCAGAAGTTGAATTTCTATTAGAACATAATAAAAGCATATATCCTTTAGAAGTTAAATCAGGTTGGATAACTCAAGCAAAAAGTCTTGATGTTTATAAACATCAATATAATCCAAAGAATTTAATTATTACAAGTGCTAAAAATTTTGCTTTTATGCAAGAAAAGATACTACTTCCCTTATACTCAATATATAATTTAGAAGCTTTTTTATAAATTAAAACATAAAACTACATAAATTTACTTAACTTTTTAATTAATTAAAAACTTGAAGTTTTAAGAATTCTTAAGTAAAGTGTTCATAAAAAAAGAGGCATTCAATTTGTTATATATATTTATATCGTTAATATCACTGATATCTTTTAACTTAAATGCTGAAGTTGTAGAAAAAATAACAGTACGTGGTAACAGTAGAATATCAGCTGAGGCTATTGAGTTTAAAATAAAAAATAAAGTAGGGAATCATCTGAATGAAGAAATACTTAGAGATGATATAAAAAATATATTTGATTTAGGTTATTTTGATAATATCGTTGTTTACAAGAATGCTTCTAATAAAGGAATTGAATTAATATATGATCTTAAAGAAAAACCAATTATAAGAAATATAGTTTTTGAAGGAAATAGTGACGTTTCTGAAAGTGACTTAAAAGAAGCTATAGATGTTAAATCTTATACAGTCCTTAATATATCCAATATTAAAAAAGCAAAAGAAGCTATTTTAAAGCTTTATGAAGAAAAAGGTTATTACTTAGCCACTGTTACAGAAGAGCTTACACCTGCAGAAGTAGATGAAGATATTGATGAAGCAACTGACTTTTTAGATCTTAAATTTAAAATTTTGGAAAATGATAAGATAAAAGTAAAGAAAATAACTTTACTTGGTAATAAACAGATACACGATGATGAAATTAAGGCATTTTTAGATACAAGGGAAGAAAGTCCTTTTTCTTTTTTTACAGGTTCAGGAAGTTATCGTGAAAGTACTGTAGAAATTGATAAAGAAAAAATAGCTTTTTATTACGGGACTAAAGGTTTTCCACACATAAGAGTAAGCGGACCTATAACATCAATTACTCCTGATAAAAAATGGATATATATTACTTATAAGATAGAAGAGGGCGATAAATATAAATTAGGTGATATAGATTTTAAAACAAATGATATTCTTTATACCGAAGAAGAACTTAGAGAAAAACTTATACTTAAAAAAGATGAAATCTTTAATTCTTTAAGAATCAGGGAACAAATGCTCACTTATCAAAATTTATATGGTGATAAGGGCTATGCTTTTACTAACGTAATACCAATGTTAAGATATGATACAGATGAAAAAGTAGCACATATACTATTTGAAATTGATAAGGGCGAAAAAGTATATTTTGGAAAATTTACAGTAGTAGGAAATGATAAAACTAGAGATAAGGTAGTTAGAAGAGAATTAAATATATACGAAGGAGAACTTTACAATCATTCTAAAAAAGAACGATCTAGAGAAAAAATAATGGCCCTTGGATTTTTTGATGATGTAACTTTCCATCAAATAAGACGTAAAAATGCTGATGGAACTCCTTCTGATGTTATGGATTTAGAAATAAGAGTAGCTGAGAGATCTTCTACAGGAACTTTTATGGTTTCTGCTGGATATAATACTTATTCAGGCTTTATTTTTATGACGCAAGTTCAACAAAGAAACTTCCTTGGTCGTGGACAATCTCTTACTTTTAAAGCTGATATAAGTAAAATTTTAGCTTTGTATTATTTAAGTTTTTATGAACCTTATTTCTTAGATTCTGATTGGGGTCTTGGCGCTGATATTTATAGAGAAAAGCAGGAAGCTAGTTCTTTCTATTCTAGCACAACGTCATATGCTACAACTCGAACTGGTTCTAATATAAGGCTTGGATATTCTATGACTGATTTTTGGAAGTTTTATACAAATTATAAAATAGAATATTCTAAAACAACTTGGGATGATTCATTAAGTAATATTTTTAATCCTGATATTGAAAATGGAATAACAAGTTCAGTAACACTAACACTTGAATACGATAAGAGAAATGATAGATTTATGCCGACAAAAGGATTCTTTTCAGCTCTTTCTTCTGAATTCGCCGGACTTGGTGGTAATAAACAATTTATAAAAACATTATTTGACAATAGATATTATCAGCCTATCTTTTGGGGTTTTTATCTAAGATCAAGATTATTACTTGGTGCTATTAGTGGGTATGGTGATAGTAGTATTCCATATAGTGAAAGATTTGTTATGGGTGGTGCTAATACTCTTCGTGGGTTTGATTATTATTCACAAGGGCCTGTTGTTTATGACTCAAATGGTGATCCTTTTACAGTAGGTGGTACAAAACAAATATTATTTACTACAGAACTTGAGTTTGATATTCTTAAAGAAGCAGGGATAAAGGGAGTCTTTTTCTTCGATTATGGCAATACTTTCAATAAGATAACTAGTAGTTTAAGTACTGATGTGGCACTTCGTGCTGACTGGGGCTTTGGATTTAGGTGGAATTCTCCTATGGGCCCACTTAGATTTGAATGGGGTTTCCCAATAAATAAGAGACCGGAAGAAGCTAAAGTGATGTTCCAATTTATGATAGGTCCACCTTTCTAGTGTTTTAAAAAAGTATGGTAATATTATATTTTTATGCTAATTTGTTTTAATTAATTTTCTTATATTTAAGGAGGAAAAATGTTAAAAAAAATAATGATACTTAGTATGGTTTTAGTTTCTTGCAATTTAGTTGCAAGTGATATCAAATTAGGTGTTGTAGATTTTCAAACTGCTATGGAAACAGTTAAAGATGGAGAAAAAGCTAAGAAAAAATTAGAAGAAGAATTTAATGAAAAACAAAAATTAATACAAAAAAGAGAAGAAGAAATTAAAAAACTAACTGAAAATTTTCAAAAACAAGCTCCACTTCTTACTCAAGATAAAAGAGAAAAAGAACAACAAAGTATACAAAAGAAAATTCTTGAATATCAAACTCTTATTAAAGAATCAGAGTCTGCTATGCAAAAAAGACAAGTTGAACTTACTCAACCAATTATTAAATCAATGCGTAGTGTAATTGATGATATTTCTAAAAAAGAAAATTTAGATCTTGTTTATGAAAAAAATCAAAGTGGAATATTATATAGTAAAAATCCTACGGATATTACAAATGAAGTTATAAAGAAATATAACGAGATACATAACTAATGAAAGTAAAAGATTTAGTTTCTTTTTTAAGTATTAAAGATGTTTTTGGCGATGATACTTTAGAAATAACTGAAGTCGATGACTTAAGAGGAGCTAAAGATAAAGCTTTAAGTTTTATAAATGATTTTAATTATTTGTCTTATTTAAAAGATTCAAAAGCAGTTTTTCTTCTTGTTGATGAAAAGATAGATGTAAATAAGGTAAAAGAATTATTCCTAAAAGAAGGTAAATCTTTTATAGTAGTTAAAAATGCTTATTTAACTTTTATTAAAATTATTAATAAATTTTTCATAAAAGAAGAAAAGATTCAAAATACTTTAATATCTCCTAATGCTAAAATAGGTAAAAACACGAAAATATATCCTGGTGTAGTTGTGATGGATGGCGTCGATATTGGAGATAATTGTATAATAAATCCTAATGTTGTTATTTATAAAAATGTAAAAATAGGTAGTAATGTCATAATTAGTGCTGGAGCAATTATAGGAAGTGATGGTTTTGGTTATGTAAAAGATGGAGATGTTTACGTAAAAGTTCCACATCTTGGTAGCGTAATTATAGAGGATAATGTTGAGATAGGAGCGAATAGTTGTATTGATAGAGGCACTATTCTTGATACAATTATTAAGAAATGTACTAAGATAGATAACCTCGTTCAAATAGGACATAATTGTATAATTGGAGAAAACAATATTCTTTGTGGTATGGTAGGACTTAGTGGAAGCACAACTCTTGGTAAAAATGTAACAATGGCAGCTAATTCAGGGACTAAAGGACATATAGAGATTGGAGATAACGTTATAGTTACAGCTAGAACTAGTGTTTCTAAAAATTTACCAAACGATGTAACTGTAAAGGGTTATCCAGCAAGACCACTTAATGAAGAACTTAAAATACAAACCCTTGTTGGAAAACTTCCAGAAATATATAAAAGGCTTAAAAAGCTAGAGGAGGAATAATGGAACATAGAAGTATTCGTCCTGGTAAAAACTTTGATTTAGAATGGATAAAAGATGTTCTTCCGCATAGAGATCCATTTCTTCTTATAGATTCTGTTGACGAAGTTATTGATGAAATACCAGGTGAAAAGAAAGGACGACGTGTTATTGCATATAAAAAAATAAAAGGTGATGAATTCTATTTTAAAGGTCATTTTCCTGGTAATCCAGTTATGCCTGGAGTTTTAATTATAGAAACTATGGCTCAAGTTGGTGCTTTTGGTCTTTATGACTATAAAGATCATGGCCCAAAATATACAATGCTATTTTTAGGTTGTGATGAAGTTAGATTTAGAAAAGTTGTAAGACCTGGCATGACAATTAGAATAGAAGTTAAGACTCTTAGTTACAAACCATCTAGATCTAAATTTTATGCTGAAACACGTGATGCTGAGACTGGAGAATTATGTTGTCAAGCTATTATGTTAGCTGCTTCTAACGTATAATTGGAGAAATTATGAGTATTCACGAAACTGCAATTATAAAAAAAGGTGCAAGTATTGATGAAAATGTAACAATTGGCCCTTATTCTATAATTGGAGAAAATGTTAAAATATCTAGTGGAACTTTTGTTGATTCTCATGTTTGTATAGATGGTGATACGCTTATTGGTAAAAACAACAAGATATATCCTTTTTCTTCAATAG
>JAQVGE010000069.1 GCA_028696935.1 Minisyncoccota bacterium
CCAGGATCTTAGGCATTGGGACATTTCTGTCAACGATCGACTGGATCTCTTTGAACAGGACCGGAATGTTCAGTGCTACACCGTTGCCGATGATGCTGGTGGTGTGATCGTAGAATACGCCTTCCAGTAGTATCCTTGTATTTTACAGTCGCTGCATTCTCTGGACTTATTTCAATCCTTACTCTTATATAACAGTTGCTTGTACCTGTATTCTTCACCTTTACTTCTTTAATACCACTTTTGCCTTCTGGTGGATTAAAAATCTCTACGATTTCTGTATCAACATTAGATACCGTAAACGTATTAGTTACACTCGATGTTGCATCACTATAATATGCCAGAGATGTTCCTACCACTGCTGTAATAATTAATCCTGTAGCAGTAAGGAGAGTAATAAGCTTTTTATTAATTTTCATACACTATTCCCCTCTCTTTTTTTCTTTCTGTCTTAAATTATCAGGATTAATTGTATCAGGTGATGATATTCTATTTATTACTACATCAGTATCTGAATCTTTATTGGTTGCTTTTCTTCCATTTACGAATGTTGCCTGCCCGTCTAGGACATAATCACCTTTCAAAGTACTTAGGTGAGTTGGTACATGCATTATAAACTCAGCCGTGTATGATCCTATTGTTAGGTTACCTGAATCACCTTCAAAATTAACATTGTTTATACTCTTCGAATCATAATTTATTGCTTCTAATTCACTTAATTGATAAATATCTCTAGGAAGGTCTTCAAATGTTACGGTTAGATTGCTTACGGTACTTGCAAAGTCAGTAAATCTTACATAGCGATAATACACATGATCTTTTCCTGTCAATTTGAAGCCAAAAATTGGATCTCCCTGATGTGCCTTAACATCTCCAATGGTAATTTGTTTAGTAACTGTTATTATTCCTTTTATTACTGTCACAGTATAATTGGTTGTTTCATTCAATGTTGTTACATAACTTCCTCCACTTGCTGATGTTGAGGCAGCTGTTGACAATCCTTTTGGCACTATGGCTACCTCTGCATAGTAAGTAATTTCACTACTTGGCTTACTAGCTTCTATGACATCCGGTTCAATTGCAATCTTATTATTCTCCGAATCTAGGTAGTACCAACTACACATAACGTTCGTATCTTGCATATTTGTATAATTTGCGCCATTTGCCTTTAATGATGTTACGGTACCGGTTATATCTTTTGTATATGATAGTAATCCCGCTTCTTTTGCTAATTTAAAATAGTTTGATAAACTATCACCTAGAAATATGGTATCGTTTAAACTAATTAGAGATAAGTTCACCCTTACATTAACTGTTGGACTTATAAAAGGTTTTTCAATTGTAGCACCTTTATAAATACCAGATTCCGAACCATTTGTAGTGACATTATTTCCACCAAGGTAATTTGTTTTGGCTTTAATCGTAAATGTTTTTTCCCAAGCCTGATTTATTGGTGCAATCGTCTTTTCTTTTATTATGGCTCCATCCCACTCAATATAGAATAGTTTATACTCATCAGACCATTTTACTTTTCCTCCAGAAACAACATCTCCAGCAACCGCAACATTACCAACTGCATTAATGATATCAAATCTTGGATCAATATAATCTTTAATCGTTTTTCCTTCGCTATAATTGTTTAATTCTACAAGATTGTTATCTTTATCCTTTGCTTCAAAGTATGCACTTAAATTTAGCGAATACGTTCTGTCTTCCCAACTGATTACTTGCGCTTTTTTGTTTGTTTTTAATTCGATTGTTAATCTCTTGTTTACGAAATTAAAATACCCTGCTTTAATCTTTTTATTATCAGCACATGTTTCCTCATCACCATTTTCATACTTCCAAACTTTCCATTTTTCTTTCTCATTATTTTCTTCTCCATCAACCTTCAAATACCATATCTGTGGATTTAGTTGATAACCATCAGGTGCAAAAACTTCCTGCAATAAATATTTACCATTTGGAATATCTTTAAAAGAGACTTCGCCATTACTATCCGATTCCTGATATCTGATAGGCGTTCCGACTAAATCTTTGATAACGAATCTTGCTCCAATAACTGCCTTATCACTATCATCAATTTTTTTAAAGGTCACATCTGATTTACCTTTATTCGCTGAATTAGTTTTTTCTAAAATGACTGGATCAAGTGTCTGGCAATTTGGAAGTGTAAATTTCATATTGCAAATAGATTCTGACTCTTTCCTATCCATATATAATACTGTAACAGAATGTACTTTTTCTTTTTCATAATTAGTTGCTGTGTCGTTAGCAATTTTAACTCTTAAGTCTTTAAAACCAGTTACAGTTTCCCATAAATCAGCAATGCCATTGCCCGAATCTGGTCCATGTATCCCGCCCAAGTCTAATATAAGCTGACCATCTACAAAAACCCAAACGTCATCATCACCTTTAAACTCATAAGAGAGAGGTCCAATATAATCACCAATTTTAAAAGAGAAATCATATCTCATTCCGTAATAATGATTTTTAATTTCAACTTTTTTTGTTAGCGGAAAAAATCCCGTATTATAAGTTTCATTAGATTCTCCAAGGTTCATAATTGTTTTTTTATAATCTGGAGCATCGGAGTAACTATGCTTTTCATCAGACACAGAATATGCATGTGTAAGCAGATACGTGTTTCCATTTTTTTTAAAATTCAATTTATAATCATTACTGTAAACTGTTTTTCCATTTTGATCTTCTTCAGGTGTAAAGTATATTAGCGAAGAAATATATTTTTCATTACCGTATATGTCATATGCATTTCCCATATTATATACAGTATATTGCTGTGTATTAGGATTAATACTAAGACTGTCAATAATACCAGTTGCAAGCTGATTAATATCGACGTTAATATTTGTCATATAAGTATTGTTAATCAATTTACGACTTGCATCAGAACTACTTTTATCATATTTTTTATAAATCGGATATAATATCCCCGTATCATAATTATCTATTATTAATGGCAATTTATCTTCATTTGTTGCTTTAGAACGAATTATTTTATTAAATTCATCAGGATCATAATCAAACATAGTTACTGCATATGATTCATCCGTAGGAGTACTTTGTACGTAGTACAACTTGCAGTCAGTATCATCGTTTATTTCCACTCCACTGTTAATAGTAATTTCCCCAGTTTTTATGTCTATTGTAAAATTATCTTTACCTATTTCTTGTTCAATCATACCTATACTTATCTTTGCATGATCTAGAACAAAGTCTTCACCTTCTTTATTTGGTACAACAATTTTACTTCCTTCAGATGCTTTGGAAATTTCAACTATATCAGGCGCGAATATTTCAATATCATTCGTTTTCCCATTTTCAGTAATCCTCTGAAAATACTTTAATTCCACAGTGATTGGATTTTCAGTTTGCACTGCAATCAAGTACGTCGAAAAGTGGGGTGTATCCATAACAACCGTATCACCCTGTACACTTCCGCCCATATCATTTAACTGTGCAACTTCTTTTCTCTCGCCAGTCTGGTCATCTTTTTTAATTTCTGTTACTGCATCATCAAGATGGTATACTTTTAATTCTTCTCCTGCTTCTTTGTCTTCGATCAGGACATCACCTTCGAATGTGACCTGAACTTCTTCTGCTGGCTGAACTGTCTCACCATTGTTTACCAACGTAATATCAAATGCTTTATATTTTTTAATTACGATATTCTGTACTTCTTCTTCCTCTTCCAGTGTATTCTCAAGTACTTCGATTTCTACAGGATCTAACTGTGAAACAGCTAGTTCTGTTCCTTCAGGAACTGCATCTTTATTTGCTGTCACGGTTATTGTTACGCCATCAACTGTCTGGGACCATGAAATCATCTCGATCTCATTGCCACTTAATGTATTATCACTAACGCTGTTATCACTGACAGTATTCTCACTTACGGTCACATCGGCTGCATTATTGCTGACAGTCTGACCAGACGTATTCTGGCTGACTGTAGTTGTTGTAGCAGTATTATTTCCCGAAGCATTATTGCTGACAGTATTTGCAGCACCCACGCCATCTGTAGATGGTGCCGGTGATGCTGGTGTCATTTGATCATTAATTACGACCTGCTGTTGATTTGATCCACTACCCGTGCTACCCTGATTTTGTTGTGTGGAATCATTTATAGTTGTGGTGGTCGTACTTGTATTTGTCGTATTTGAAGTATCAGAATTTTCACTATTCTCGCTGCTTAATGAAGGTCCTGAAACCGTTCCCTCCGCATTAACAGGTACACTGCCTGTTAACATAGCCAGACATATTGTAATTGCCATCACTCTCTTCATCCATCCAGACTTCATATGATTCCTCCTACATTGCTACTTGATTGCCTTCTATCGAAAATAGATTATTTTTAATTTTGTATTACTTCTTTTAGATATAGATATCCCGTCTAAGATACCATCTAGATGTAATATAGCAATTCTTAGTCACACGTCGGTCACATCACATGAAAAAGCTCCAGTTGTTTTATTTCAAACAACTGGAGCTCTCATTCATTCTATTTACTTATCGGATACTCTTCTCTTTGATCTTAAATGGTTCCGCAACTGTCACTTCATCAATATCTGTTCTGACCGTAATTCTTCTGTGTTTTGTTTCTTCAAAGAGCTTTTTAATGATTCGGTTGGCTATCATCATACCTGATTCATAACTGCCCGTTGGGAGTAGAATAACAAACTGTGATTCACTGTACCTTGCTGCAACATCACCGATTCTTAACGAGTCTTTTAAGATCATTTCAAGACGGTCCATCATCTTGCCCATTAAGAACTGATCCAACTGTCCATTACTACTTTTTGCAGTTGCATTTGCATGCTCTAATGTGATCAGAAGTACATATTCAGGCATCTCAAAACGCTTGATTTTTCTGGCTTCTAGACGATATATTTCACGAAAAATGGGATACGCGCAGATAAAAGCACCATCCGTTTCTTCTTCCTGCATATCCTGATGGATATCTTCTATTTGTGCCGCGGAATTGCTTTTTTGTATATTATAAAGTTCTTCCTTCAGCGCCTGCAATGCAGTGGAATTACGTTCACCATAAGAAGAATACAACAGTTTTTCTGCCTTCTTAAAATGCTCTGTTGCAAGTTCTTTTTTCTTTTGAAAGATCAGTGATTTGATCATATTAAAATGAAGCTGTTCATCTGTTGCGTCCAGCTTCAATGCTCTGGCACAGATCTGCTCTACTTCATGATATCTTGCACTTGATATATACATTTCCGAAAGGTTCTTAGCACCTGTTAGAAACATAGAATGATAATAGGTAAACAGTGGTGCGACCCAGTGAAGATCTGAATATTTTGCAAGAAATCCGCCCTGATATAATTCAATTGCAGCTTCATAAGAACGGATGCTTTGATCATGAGAGCAACTCATTTCACGCGCTTTTAAACAATGACGCTCGAATTCTTCCGCATCGACCAGAATTCTGACATCCGGGTTCCAGGCATAAGCGCCGCGACTTGTTAAAATAAAATTATCATCGCCAAATACTTTTTTTAATGCATTGCGCAGGCGATACATGAGGTTCTTAAGTGCTCCCTCGGGATTATCCGTTTCATCCTGTTGCCACAACGCTTCTGAAAGTTCCTGTACAGTCAGTGCATGCTCTCTATGTACGACCAGAAAGGACAATAACTTGACCAACATTTCTGATCTGATGATAACTTCATTGAGTACGCCT
>JAQVGE010000070.1 GCA_028696935.1 Minisyncoccota bacterium
GCCGCCAATTGGACGGTCCGCGGATTCGATCACAACGTGGAAGATACGCTGATCATCCAATCGACCTCTCTGGCCCAAGCCTATCGAGACCGGCTGGATCGGCTCGTGCCCCTCGCCGAATACCAATATTTAACGGGCAATGGGAAAGAAGGCCTCATCCGGGCAATGCCATCCCCTACGCTTCGGCCATCCTCGGCATCGGCCGCCTATGCCACCCCTCGCCTGAAGCATTTCCGCTCCATTCGTTCCGCCCGGGTATTCTTCTCGCTCGACTCCGAACCCGACACCGGTCAAGCCGCGGCCGAACTCATCCGCGCTCACATACAATCTGCCCGAAAACAAATCGATGTCGCTATGTATTTACTGGTCGCCCCCACGCTGGTCGATGCCCTCGCCAATAAAGCCGCCGAAGGCGAAGTGCCGGTTCGTTTGCTCGTGGATTCTGGCATGCTCGACGCCTCATCGCGGTCGGTCCTGGAAACGTTGGCTGCTGCCGGGGTGCAAATCAGTTGGCTGGGCAGCGAGAAGTTCAGCATGCATCTCAAGGCACTTGTTCTGGACGAGACCCAAGTCTGGACCGGCTCCGCCAACTGGTCTCAATCCGCTTTCGAGCACAATATTGAGGACTTGCTTCTCATCGAGTCCGCCGATCTGGCCCAAACCTACACCCGGCACTTCGATACCCTCCATGCCGCGGCAACGCCTTTCCAGCCCGCGTCCCTTCCCACGTCAGCGCCATCCGAGGCCATTGCCTCCGCCGAATTTCCTGTCGGACTGCCGCCCACTGGCCCCCGCACCGACTGGCCCGCCGGACTGCAAGACACCGCAAACGACGATATCCTTCTTTCCGCTTCTGCCCGCTATCTCGCCGACGACGAATACCTCCCCGTCCTGCTGAATCTGATCCAAAATGCCCATCAATCGGTTCTCGCCTCCATGTATGTCATGGGCGCCCCGCAGAAGGATCAACCCAATCTAGATCAACTCACCGCCGCTCTGACACAGGCCGTCCGGCGCGGCGTCTATGTCCACCTCCTCCTCCACACGCCCCAGTCCGAAACCGTCACTATGAATCAAATTCATCTCGATTGGGCCGAAAAACTCCGCGCCCAAGGAATGGATGTCCGCTTGCATATCCCTGCCATCTCCCTGCATGAAAAAGTCGTCGTTGTCGATCTCGCCAAAGTCTTGGTTAGTTCTCACAATTGGTCCGAAGGCGCTCTTTCCGGACAAAAAGTTCTCGAATCCGGCGTTCTGCTCGTCCTGCCTCAACAAGACCGGCGGTTGGCCGATCACATTCTGGACCGTGAATCCGTCTGCGACATGCGCACCCCTGCGCTTTGTCAGGAAGAATTGCGCACACTGCGCCAACTCGATGGACTCTCCGGCCAGAAACGCGACGTCCTCCTTGATCAACTCGATCCCGAGGAAATGCCGTGAACCTCCGCCGCATCCTCCTCTCGTTCCTCCTGCTGGTCCCGGCCATTGGACAGGCCCAATCCGCGTCTTCCGATCTGGTCCGCCTTCGCGATGGACGCGAACTCTCCGGACGCATCATTCAGAACACCTCCTCCGGGTATGTCCTCATCCCTGCGGATGCCCCCACCCAAATCCGGCGCATTCCTCGCGAGGCCACCGCTTATGTTCTCTATGCCGACCAAACCCAGGCGGCCAAACTTCTCGGCCTCGACTCCGCCGCCCGGAATCTCGCCAAAACCTCCGCCTCCGTCGAAGTCCGTCTCCTCGCTGCCGAACCCTTCGGCAAGGCCCTCCTTGAAGCCGCCCGCTCCGCCGAGGAAAGCATCTGGATTTCCGCCTACTACTTCAGCGATAGCCGCGGTGCCCCCATTAAGGATTTTTATGCCACTCTCCGTGAAAAAGCCGCCGCCGGTGTCGAGGTCATCATCCTCGCCGAAAACAGCACCGCCTCGCCGCCCGCCATGCGCCGCGCCAATGCCAACTTCGCCGCCGAACTCTCCAGTGACGGCATCCAAGCCCTCCTCTGGAGCGGCACCAACAAAGCTCTCCACAAGAAACTCGTCATCGTGGATGGACGCCTCCTCTTGCTCGGCAGCTCCAATCTCTCCCTTTCCGGCACCTACGGCAGCATCGAAATGAATATCCTCACCGAGGCTCCCCACCTTGTCCAACCCGCCATCGCCGACTTCCAACGCCTCCGCACCCTAATCCAGCAACGGGAGGCAACCCCATGAAATCCCTTTCCACAGCTCTATTCATTTTCATGGGCCTTATCCCCGCGCTCCACGCCACCCCCAAGCTGGTCGTCGCCCCCGAGACCTTCGACTACGGAGAAGCCCCCTCCGGCGAATCCGTTCAAGCCACCTTCACCCTCCGCAACGAAGGCGACGAGCCATTGACCATTACCCATGTCCGCACCAGTTGCGGCTGCACCACCACCGCCCTCGAAACACGCGACCTCGCCCCCGGCGAAGAAACGCCCCTGGTCGCCACCCTTTCGCTCAAGGGTCGTACCGGCCCGCAAAACAAACGCATCACTATCGGCTCCAACGATCCAGAATTTCCCTCTCGCCAGGCCACCATTCAAGGCACGGCCGTCCGCCACCTCCTCCTGAGTCCTTCGGCCATTTTCTTTTTGTCGGCCCCCCAGGGCAAAACCATCACGCGCACCATCGAGCTTCTCTCCGAAACCCGTGTCCCATTCAAAATCCTCTCCATTGAGGCCAGCCACCCCGATCTAGCCATCGGGGTGGAACCCCTCTCCGCCAGCGCCTACCGTCTCTCTCTCACCCTTCCCCCCACCTGGCCCGCCGGGCGCATCGACGAATCGCTGCGCATCCACACTGACCACCCCAAGGCTCCGCTTCTCACTTGCGGAATTATTGGGACCATGCAAACTCAGGAGACAAACGATGCGCCCATCCCATAATTGGTTATCATATTGGCTTCCCCTGCTGCTTTTCGCCTGGGCCGCCACCGCCCTCGCCGCCCAGACCTGGACCACCGTCTGGACCCCCGACAGCGCCTCCGCCACGAAAGCGACCACCAAAGATGCCACCCACGAGTCCAAAACCAACTGCTACCCCTGTAAGGAGTGGGAAGACTACGGCGATGGCAAGGGTAATGGGTGTATTATCCTACTAATACGTCGCCACGTATCTGTCCCGGCGACGAAACCGACTACGCCTGCAAAATGTGTGATGGGAAAGGCGGAATCACCAATAGAAATGACGGCTATCAACTGCCAGGAAAAGCCCCTTCTGGCGCATATTTGAAATGTTGCGGAGGGCAACCGATCGATCCAAACTGGTATGGTTGTTGTAACGGGAAACCCCAACATCTATACACAGAAAAATGTTGTTGTGAGAAATATGTGTACAATCCGAAAGAACAGGGATGTTGTAAAACAGAGTACCAAGAGCCAGATGCACTGCCGTGTAGACTCACTGACAACCCGGAAGAAGACGCCGACCCCTGTTCTTCGTATCAGCCCACTAAGTCTACTATATTGGGGCACGTGATCTGCTATAATGGCAGGCCATATGCTTGTTCTTTTCCGCAGAATTATCCGGCGGGCTGGCCCGCATCCATTATGGATACCTGTATAGCAGTTCATGAAGAAACGCACAAAAATGATTCGCGCAGAACGCCATGCTTTATGTGTAAGACTTATGTATCCGGCGGGCCCCCAAATACCCTCGATGACGCAGAATGCGATGCTTATACAGCGGAATTGGAATGTGCGAAGGGATACTCTTCAGATATCCCGGGCCTGAATGATTTTATACGAAGTATTGAGGCAGGAATATTAAGATTTTGCCCATGACTACATTTCATTAATACACTGAAAGATTTGAATCTAATGAAAACACTTTTTATTCTCATCCCCTTTTGTGCATTGTTCACCATTATTTCTACAGGAGAGGATATAAAACCTGAAATCGGCATAAAAGATATCTCCAAGCCCGACTCTGATTTATCTGTGGCACACGGGAACTTGGTTTCTCATAACGTTCAAGAAAATCCCAGACTCTTATCATATGCAGTCTACGATCTATCGACCATTGCACGGGGCCCATTAAAGGGCAATCGCGTTACTGTTCATTTCTATGCCTCCACACTACATCCCCCCCTGCCTGAAGATGCCATACTCATTCTGCAAACGCTCTTTTACAATGACATTCAGGACACTCGCACATACCGCGCCATTGGATTGGAAGCGTGGCGTGGTATTATCCCATATTCAAAAGAACAATGGGAAGCCATTTGCAAAATGCCTTCACCGGTCCTTAGCCGATCATCCATGGAAGATCGTCTCCCACTGGACCGTGCCATACAAATTGCGCGTCAGGAGGCAGACCATCATTATGAAAATGAAGGTGTCTCTATACAGCGAATGCAATTGGATGACAAGGCATTGCGAAACAACTTTTCGTGGGTAATCTCTTTCACCATTGATACTCCTGATAGCAAGCGTTCGGGGATCTATTGGAGATCGATCGATCTCGTTGAAATCACGGACACCGGAGTCTTGTTGGATTACCAACCCGGAAGACATGCAACTGAAGTATATGAGGACGGCACATATACCGATGAGAAAACCGCATTGTTTGATCGATATATCATCGAGCCTAAACAGGCCAAAGGACTAACCGCACATAAGGTAATTTGTAAAAAAGATACTTTCTATATCCCGGAAATTAACTTGGAAGACACCTATGACGCGGTGTCCGAATGGGGATTCATGGAAGAGGACGTGTCTCCCATGGCCCGGAATTGCCCCTATATCCAATGGGTCCGTTCATTAGACCCCGAAAAAGACTTCGTTCTTTTCATTGATAATCCTGACGGGCAAGAGTCTCCCTGGAAGTACCTGGATGCCGCTACTGCAAGGAACGGAATCCGTATTGGCTATTCCTTGCGCAAAACTGGCCCTGTGTCGACTCCAGAATCACAAGAACAGGATCAGGGGCAAACAAGGGACTGATTCCATCTTATCGTGATTCAAAATACTACAGGGATTACCAAGTCACAGGCACATCGACGAATCGCTGCGCATCCATACTGACAATCCCAAGGCTCCGCTTCTCACTTGCGGAATTATTGGGACCATGCACACTCAGGAGACAAACCATGCGACAAACCCAAAATAAATACCGCTTCTATTGGCTTCCCCTGCTCTGTGTGATCTGGACTGTCCCGGCCAGCGCCCAGTGGACCACCGTCTGGACCCCTGACAGCGCCCCTGCCGTCCGCACCACCGGCACCGACGGCGACACCCACGAGTCCAAGACCAACTGCTATCCCTGCAAGGTGTGGGACAAGGGCGCGAACAGCGGCCGTGGCGGGTGGGTAAATCTCCCCGCCGACACGAAACCCATCCAATGCAAGGGCGACACCAATGACTACGCCTGCAAGGTGTGCAATGGACTGGGCGAGCCTACTAAAAACAAGGATGATCGCAGCGACTGTCAAGTTCAAATGGTATTATTGGAG
>JAQVGE010000071.1 GCA_028696935.1 Minisyncoccota bacterium
GTTCCAAGGTCATGTGCTAAAACAACTACATCATTCATAATCATAACCCCTTATCTATAATAATTATTCAACTACAAGAATTTTATGGGCTTTTTCAAGTTCATCCATGATTGAAATTCTTTGCGGGCATTTCGGCTCGCAAGCACCGCATTTCACACAATTGGTCGCATCAGCACTTCCCAAAATCCAATTGTAGGCCGTCACATGATAATCATTCGTACCAAACATGGAACTCTGATTATATGATCTGAACACAGATGGAATATTGACACCCGACGGACATGGCATACAATAATTGCAAGCCGTACAGGGAACAGCCATTTTCGCATTATACATATCACGGACATTTTCGATCGCTTTTTTATCTTCTGCTGACATCATATTCGGCTCCGCATCCGCGAAAATCCGTAAGTTATCTTCCACTTGTTCCATAGTAGAAACTCCGCTGAGCACAACGGATACTTCCGGAAAGTCAGTAACCCATTTGAATGCCAATTCCTGAACAGAACGTCCGGACGGAACTTTAGCCCACGCTTCTTTCAAATCATCCGGAATCATTTTAACCAGACTTCCGCCACGAAGGGGTTCCATGATGACCAGCGGAATCCCGCGGCTTGCAACCTTCTTCAGACCGCTCAGCCCTGCCTGATAATTCTCATCAAGAATATTGAACTGAATCTGAATCATATCCCAGTCATATGCATCGACAAGTTCGTTAAAATATGGCTGAATCTCATGACTTGAAAAACAGATATATTTCAGTTTGCCTTTTTCTCTCGCCTTTTCAAAAGCTTTCATAATATCGTGTTCAACAATATATTTCCACGCTTCCATATCGAGACCGTGAAGAAGATAGAAATCAACATAATCTGTTTGAAGTCTGCGCAGTGACTCGTCCAAAACTTCTTCGACGTCTTCAGGTTTCGCAAGTTTACTAAGCGGCAATTTCGTCGCGATTGTCACCTTTTCACGATATCCATCCTGAAGTGCTTTCCCAACAACTACTTCACTGTATTCTCCATGGTATACATAAGCTGTATCAAGATAATTCACACCGCCATCAATTGCTCTTCGAATCATAGCAATCGCTGTTTCTTCGTCAACTTTGGTGCTATCTGTTTCTCCGGGCAAAAGCGGCATTCTCATCGCGCCAAACCCAAAGATAGATGCTTCAATTCCATGTTTTTTGAGTTTTCTGTATGTCACTATTAGTCCTCCTGTAAATTTAAAATCCACCTTTTCATTTTTCGTTTCAACCGAAACTCACATATCAATATTATACCTCCACATGCTTGACACTGTCAATTAATGTGTCCCTAAAGTACAAAACTCTTGTTCACCCTGTTGTAACAATCTATTATCTTTGAAAAAACTATTTATTCTTTGTTCCATCTGTCATATTATAGTAATTGTGTAGAATCTCTTCTATCCTTATAGTAGGTAAGAAAAGTCAAAGCTTTTAAATAAGGAGAACATATGGATAAAGTACCACTCATATTAATTTGTGACGATGAACCTATTGTGCACGAGTCTCTGTCCCTTTATTTAATGAATGAAGGGTTTCATGCGGTTTCGGCCTTCGATGGGCTTGAAGCTGTTGAATATACTTTTTCGAAAAAACCCACTCTTGTGATTCTTGATCTGATGATTCCCAAAATGACGGGAATCGAAGTATGTAAAGAAATACGAAAGCAAAGTAAAATCCCAATTATTATCTTAAGCGCCAAAGGAGAAGAATTTGATCGAATTCTGGGGTTGGAGATTGGAGCGGATGATTATATCGTCAAACCTTTCAGTCCTCGGGAAGTTGTTGCAAGAATTAAAGCCGTCCTGCGCAGAATCGATGAAAAAGAGGCTAATGATGGAACAAATGATCTAAAATTCGGAGATCTTGAAATCAGCCTGGATAAATATGAAATCAGGGTTGATAATAAAGTCCTTGATTTGACTCCGAAAGAAATCGAAATCCTTCATTTGCTCGCTTCTCATCCCGGTCAGGTATTTTCACGTGAACAAATTTTAAACAGTATTTGGGGATTTGAATATACCGGAGATACGAGAACCGTTGACACACATATCAAACGTATCCGCCAAAAAATACAAATCGATAATCCTGCGTGCATAATATACTCTGTTTATGGCGTTGGCTACAAATTCGAATCCACCGTTTCTTAGGGGTCGATTATGAAACAACAAA
Source organism: Minisyncoccota bacterium (assembly GCA_028696935.1). The sequence goes on from JAQVGE010000071.1 coordinate 2,198, forward strand.
AATTATTTTTTCGGAGCTTTTTAACCTTAATTTTGTTATCTTTTATTACTTCAACACTGACGGGTGTTCTCTTTGCGATTTTCAATCGTCATCTCCTGATTGAAAACTACAGAATAGGATTTGCTCTGTCACTTCTTGTCTCAGTATTCATCGTTTTTATTATTATGTCGATTTTTATTGCTTTTTTACTGCGAAAATCTTTGCACCCCATCAGTGAAATGAGCAAAATTGCGATCAAAATCGGTGAAGGGGATTTTTCCGTAAAAGCGAATGAATCCTATCCCGGAGAACTCGGTCAGTTAGGGAAATCTTTCAATTTTCTCTCGAAAGAGTTATCTCAGACGATTTCAGAATTAACTCTAGAACGAAATCGCTTGCGTCAAATTCTCTATAGCCTTTCAGAGGGAATCATAGCCGTTGATTCGAAAGGTCAAATCACACATATGAATTCTGCAATCGAAAAGCTTTTCCCACAAACTTCGAAGGAGCTTGAGTATTCCGTATCTGATGATGACCGCCTTAAAATGATCCCTTATCCTTCAGTTTGGAGTAATTTTGACATCGTCGCACAGAGCAGTCAAATGACCATACAAAACTTAAAACTGGAAAATAATATAACCATCCGCGTGATCATAAGCCCCCTTTTTGATGAGGAAAATAAAGTGGCGGGTGCAGTTGGACTTTTTCAGGATATTACTGCCCAGATTCGTCTTGATCAATCAAGAAGAGACTATGTCTCCAATGTCTCCCATGAGCTACGCACGCCGCTCACCGCAATTCAAGGACTTATTGAGCCATTAAAAGACGGGCTTGTCCAAAATGATTCCGATCGATTAAGGTATTATGATATTATTCTCAGTGAAACACTTCGTCTTTCCAGACTCATTAATGATTTGATGACCCTCTCAAGGCTACAGTCGGAGAAACTAGTAAAAAAGAAAGAAAGTTTTGATTTAAACTTATTGTTGGGAGACATCGTTGAAAAATATAAAGGGATTGCAAAAGATAAAGAAATTAATCTCACCTTTGAATCAAATAAAATTCCATTAGCGTATTCCATAATAGACAGCATTGAACAGGTGGTCGTCATTTTACTTGACAATGCCATCAAATTTACCGACGCAGGCGGTGAAATCAAAATATTTACCGATCTGCAAAGAGGACGTATTAAAGTGTGCGTAAAGGATACAGGAAGAGGAATAAGCCAAACGGATTTACCCTATATTTTTGAGCGATTTTATAAAGCCGATAAATCACGAAACAGTTCTGGAACGGGCATCGGGTTATCAATCGTAAAGACAATTTTAAAGAATATCAATGAAAAAATTGAGGTTGAAAGCACTTTCGGAGAAGGTTCTGTTTTCACTTTTACTGTTCTCCAATCAGTTAAGCCTTAAATAGTTGGAGATTTGATGAATGACAAAGTAACAATAATAAATTGAGAACTTCATTCTTATGAATTGAGGATAGCTATGGATACAGTTTCTTTAACAAAAATCCAAGCCCGTAATTTTCTCCTTTTAAAACATGGTCTTATCGGCAAGTATCTATTTAAAGGGAAAAATGGTGTTTGTGATTTTATTCATCAAGCAGGATGCATCCAGTTTGATCCGATTGACGTGTGTGGGAAAAATGCCGAACTTGTGCTACAGTCGCGCGTGTCAGATTTTAAAAAGTCAATGCTTCACTCACTTTTGTATGAAGAACGAAAACTCATTGATTATTTTGATAAGAATATGTCCATTTTTCATTTAGACGACTGGAAATATTTTTCGCGTTTTCGGAATTATTACAATTTACATGGAAAAAGCTTAGACGAAGTAAATGCGGCAGAAGAAGAAGTGAAACAAATCATCAAAGAAAATAAATTTATCTCCTCCCGCGATCTTCCGTTGGACAAAGCCGTCGACTGGTCATGGAACCCTACATCGCTATCGAGAGCAGTCCTTGAGACGCTGTATTTTCGGGGAGATCTGATTATTCACCATAAAAAAGGAACCATAAAATATTATTCCTTGGCTGAGGATTTTATTGACTCAAAAATACTCAATTCCGGCGATCCCAATGAAACAGAGGAAGACTTTTTAAAATGGCAGGTACTTCGGCGAATCGGATCAGTCGGCTTGCTTATGAATAAACCATCTCATGCCTGGCTCGGGATTGAGAACTTTAACAAAGAGACCAGAAATCTCCTTTTCCCTTTGTTATTAAAGGAAGATAAAATCCTCCAGTGTACAGTGGAAGGAATTACGGACAAGCTTTACTGTCTTTATGAAGATGCCCCTCTCATCAAGATTGTTTTGGAAAAATCATCATTTCAAGGACGCCTCGAATTTCTGGCTCCGCTCGACAATCTGCTTTGGGATCGAAACCTCATACGAGCTATTTTCGATTTCGATTATAAATGGGAAATTTATACCCCCATTACACAGAGAAAATACGGTTATTATGTGTTGCCGGTTTTGTATAAAAATCGATTTGTCGGAAGAACTGAATTTGGACTCAATAAAAAAGAAAAAAAACTCTGTCTCCTCAATTTCTGGAAAGAGGACGGAGTAAAACTGAATAGTGAATTTTATAGAGATCTTCAAAAACGTGTGGCCAAGTTTTCAGAGTTCAATAATTGCCTCTCTTATGAGATTCAACTATAAATGAAAAAAACGAGAATTGCCCACTCTACTGAACAATACATTACACTCCGAACATTTCCGATTACGCTTGACAAGCAAAGAATCTCCTCTTACTATGAAGGAAACTGCACAAATCGTTCCATGAATACTACACTAAAATGGAGGTGGCATTATGTTAAAAGGTATTCCTTCAATCCTATCACCCGAACTTCTGAAAATTTTAATGGAAATGGGACATGGTGATGAAATTGTTATTGCAGATGGTAATTATCCCTCGGGGGCTCATCCTGAACATGTTGTGCGCCTTGATGGGCACGGTGTGCCCGAAATTCTTGGTGCCATTTTGAAATTTTTCCCACTTGATCGCTATGTTGATACACCTGTCACACTCATGGAAGTCGTAGCGGGAGATCCAGTCATTCCCGTGATTTGGGAAGAATTCAAAAAAATTATTGCAACGCAGGAAGAAAATATTCACATTCAAAAGATTGATCGATTTAAATTTTATGAACGCACAAAAAAAGCTTTCGCACTCATTGCAACCTCCGAACAATCCCTTTATGCTAACCTTATTCTCAAAAAAGGTGTTGTCAAAACAGAATAACTCTT
>JAQVGE010000002.1 GCA_028696935.1 Minisyncoccota bacterium
TTACACGGTTATCCAATGCGACGGAAGAAAGGAAAAAGAAAACATGAATAAATGGCTGGGAAGTTGGACGGTATCGGAAGAACCGAAAATCAAATATGACGGCGACAAGGCTTCATTCGTTGCTTTTACAATTATGACAAAGCGAAACGTGAAGTACGAAGAAGGCCGTCAGATGGTCGATTTTATCGACGTCAAGTGTTTAGAACATAACGCGGAATTTGCCCGAAATTATGTCCGCAAAGGAAAGAAGATAGAAGTCACCGGGCCGTTACAGTCCGGAAGCTATACAGACAAGGACGGCCGAAAGGTTTATACCAAAACAGTCCTTGCCGAAACAATCGAATTCGCACAGACAAAAGCCGAAGAAGAAGCAGAAAGCCAGAAGAACCAGCAGACACCGCCACCGGCGCCGGCTGATAGTTTTATGGATATACCAGAAGGAATCGACCAGGAACTTCCGTTCCATTAAGGGGGAAACAATGAAGAACAATGACTTGAAACTGAACGGATCAGGCGTTCGCGACGTAACAGCGGAAAAGGCAATCAGAAAAGCAGATCACCAGCCTTACGAAGTTACTGAAATGTTGGAAATGTTGAAAAAGATAACTGACTTATGGGGTTACGAAATCGAAGGCCGCGTCGCCTTCAAGAACAAGAAAACCGGAATTGTTTACAAGTAAGGTGGTAAAGAATGAGAGAAAAAGCAATCGAAGAATTAAAGAAATACGGCTATTCGGCCGGAGAAGAAAACGGCGTCCTGATGGTTTACTATGAAGGCCCGGACAAAGCATTCAACAAAGTTTTCATAAACGCTTGCGCAATCGCTAAGTCGGTCGGATATAACGCAAGTATCGGAATGAGAAACCGCAAAGCGAAGGAAGGTGAAGAACAGTGAAAACAGTCTTAATCAGCATAAAAAGAAACTGGTGGGAACTGATTGCCGAAGGGAAGAAAGAAATCGAGATCCGCAAGAGCGCGCCGAAAGATATTGAATTCCCTTTCAAGGTCGTTTGCTATCAGTCTGGAAAAGGAATCGTCGGACATTTTGTTTGTAAATGTATCACGAAATCGAATTTATACCAGTATTTCGCGGAACGAAGTTGTCTGACCGTGGAAGAATTAAGCAGATACGCAAATTTAAGCACGACAAGAAAAGATCAGTTCTTGTATGCCTGGGTTATCAAGAAAGGTTCGGCGGTTGCATACAACGAAGTTTACGACGTGAAAAAAGTCGGATTGCAACGTCCGCCGCAAAGCTGGTGTTATATATCGGATTTCACAGACAACAAAGTCGCTTATAGCTTCAACAACGAAAGCTACGGTTCGACCTACGACAATGACGAAGAAGCACTGAAGGACGCGCTGGAAGAAATTCAGTTCATGGAAAAAGAAGGCGAAAAGATTCCTGATCGTGTTTACATCGGTCAATGTGAAATGTTCAAGCCGAACCTTTCTTCTTCTGGCTGGGACGTGATAGAAGCCGCAATCCAACAAGCCGACGACGAAGGCTTCGGAGAATGGGACGAAGATTATTTGTCAGACGTCAAAACAGAACAGCGCGACGAGTTGGAAGAAGAACTTGACGCCGTATTCCAGAAATGGATCACACGCCACGGCCTGGAAGCAAACTTTTATAAAGTGAATTGCTATGATACATACATTTACACCGGCGGAAAATTAGAAAAGGAGATCATCGAATAATGAACCAGGAAGAAAGAATCAAAAGATTTATGCAGTTAATGACAGAAGCCACAAAGGAAACCGGATTCACCTACGCCGTAGAACACGGACAGAATATCGTTCTTTTTGACGTACAGAACAATACTCCGGTAGAACTTGAAATCACAGTCGGAACCGAAGTCAAGAGAACGAACGGACAGACACAGATCACGACCTTCGACAAGTCGGAAGTCCAGGAATAAAAAGAAAGGCGGCAATTATGGCAAAAAGGAAAGCAAACAAACGCCCTGAATATGTTGTAATTTGCCGCGAATTCGACCGAAGAAATGAAAAGGTTGAAATCACGGTAATAGATAAAGGCGTAACCGATCACTTAATGGACGGGCTTATCAAAATTCATTTAAAGGATCCACATAAAAGATATTTTTTGACACTGAAAAAAGATTATCAGGTTTTCGGCCAGGTATATATTAAACAGATTGAAGCTATGACAATCAAGAACAATAAAAGAATTGTTGAACTTGGCGTTGACCTGGAATAATAAGACCGAAAGGAAATAAGCAAATGAAAAATACACTTACAGACTTAAACAATCACCTTTTCGCCGAACTGGAACGATTGTCCGATGAAGATATGGACGAAGAAGAAATCAAAAAAGAAGTTCAGAGAAGCAAAGCAATAACCAGCGTTGCAAAAGTGATTGTTGACAATGGAAAACTAGCACTAGACACCATGAAACACATGGACGAATACGGATATAACCAGGGAAACAAACAAAAGGTTCCTGAAATGTTGGAGATGAAAAAATAATGTCTATCAGATACCCGAAGGAAGTAAAAGAATACATGAGAACAATAATTCCGGGAAGGCGTTTCGATGAAGTGGCCGACCTGGTAAATAAAAAGTTCGGAACTGAATATTCTGAAAAACAAATGTATTCATTCGCTAAAAACAATAAGATTAAAAACGGACTTGGAACTGGAAGAAGAAATCCATATTCAGACGTATTCCCGGAAGAAATTCATAAATACATCGTGAATAATTACGCCGGAGTAGGCCCGAAGGAAATGTCGGAACGATTGAATAAAAAGTTCGGCCGTTCTTACACGAAAGATCAGATAAAAGGGTTTTATAATAATCATTCGCTTAATAGCGGATTGACCGGAAGATTTGAAAAAGGACACATACCAGAAAACGGGTTCACAAGCGACAACCTTCCGCCTGGTGGCTTCAAATACAGATTCAAGAAAGGTCAGCAATCGAAAAATAAAAGGCCGGTCGGATCCGAAAGAATATCAGTCGATGGCTATGTGGAAATAAAGGTCAAAGAACCGAATGTCTGGCGCCTGAAACAACATGTCGTTTGGGAACAACACAACGGAAAAGTGCCGGAAGGAATGAAATTGATATTCCTGGACGGAAACAAGGAAAATGTCACGATTGAAAATCTTGAAATTGTTACAAATGACGAAATGCTGGAAATGAATAGAAACGGCCTTCGTTTCGATGATCCTGATTTCACAAGAACGGGGATCCTGATCGCAAAGGTAAACAGAACGGCCGCAAAGAAGGCGAAAAATGAAAAAGATTAAAAGCGTTATTTATTACGAATGTCCGGTGTGCGGAAGAAATTCTTCGAACCGCCAGGAAATGCAAAAACATTTTGTAACACATACGTTAAAAACAGACGAAGTTGTCTATTGTAATATTTGCGGCGCCGGCTGGCATGTAAACCACTACGGAAGAACACGGGCGGTATTGCTGGCCGAACATTGTCACCAGAAACACATTGACGAAGGAAACGCTGACGATCTGGCCGGACAAAGCTATTTCTTGACCGGCGGATCTATCGGCTATGTGAAAGTGAAAGAAGGCAAAAATGAAAAAGAAACAGACTGAACCAGAAGACAGACCGTTCGCGGCGCTGGAACCATTGAACAACAATGATCCGGAACTGGAAAAAGCATATTTGAAATCTTACCCGATGGACAGAAAGGATTTACCGGAAAACGCGAAGTTGATCGGAACGGTTGAAGTCCTGGCGTTTACGGCTGAAATCTTCCAGGACGAAGACGGCGACTTTATATCATGCGTACAAGAAAGGTGAAAAAAGAAAATGAATAAATACAGAAAAGGCGGATATGTAGAACCAAAGAAAGAAGAAGTTGTGATGTTGAAACCGTGGCCGATCGGCGGCCCATTAAGACCTTGCATTGTAGAAATGCCAGGAAAGAAGTATAAAAACGCATTGTTTCATCGCTGGATTGAAAAAAGCGAAATTGTTCCGCCTAGTCCTATGGTTGGCGGACATTCCGGCGGCGTATTACAGTTCACACTTGCAATCGTGGAATTTGAAGACGGATCTGTTCGGAAAATACTTCCTGAAAGAATAAAATTCGCAGATAACGAAATCCAAAAATATTGTTTCAGGAAAGAAAACGAGAGATTTAAACACGGGGATTGTTCGAAATGTATGTTTTATACAGACATAGAACCAGGGAATTTTCAATGTACCTTCGGCGCCGTGGAAACTAACGAAAACGATGAAAAATATCGTGAAACATATTGCTGGGAAGTGAAACAGAAAGTCGATTCCGACGACGCGATGGATCTTGGAATGTTACTGGCTTACCAAAGCGTAAAAGAAGAAATCGACACGATATTACATGAATTAAGCAGAAAAGGCTTCGAAGAACCGAAAGGGTTTTCGGTTATCAAAGCATTCGTTGAAGATAATATCAAGGAGATCGGGGGAATACAGAAATAAAATGTCGAACACAAAAAAGATTAAACCAGGCTATCACTGGGAATGCAAATATTGTGATTCAACGCTTGCCGTTCAAAGCCCGTATGAAGAAAAAGGCTTCCTTGTGTGCGGAAGGTGCGGCGCTGAATGGGAAGATTGTAAAATCGAAGTAAAGGACGAAGAAAATTATGATTAAAGTCGGAGATATGGTTATTTGTAGACAAGAAAATGTTATAGGCGTGGTGATAAAACAATATGTTCCTACGGCTTGCGAAGAACAAACTATGATTATGACGGTTGACGGAAGAAAATTCCACGCGCCTACTAGAATGTTTGAAAGGTGTAATAAAAATGGGTAAATGTTGCGAATGGGAATGTAGTTCATGCGGAAAGAAAGTTTGCTGTTTTGATTGCGAACAAAATAGCCAGTGTGAAGAAAAATGTCCTAGTAAAGATAAACACGAATGTTTTGAATATGTGGAAGACAAGGAAAACGAAGAAGGTTGAAAACATGAATAAACGACCAGAAATAACAAAAATGCTATCACTTTCGGTCGAAAGATACATAAATCCGAAAAATGATCCTAGAATTTACATGGCGGCGGAAGTCGCTTTTGACTACGCCACCAGCCACGCGGTACGTGTTGACTTTATGAAGTTTAAGCCGGTGAACAATACTATTTCTGGAATTGAAAAGGGCGATTTTTATTGTTTCGAAGTGAAATCTTCGGTTGAAGACTTCCATTCGAAGAACGGCCACAATTTCATCGGTGATTTTAACTATTATGTCATGCCGGAAGAAGTGTTCCAGGAAGTGAAGAACGAAATTCCTTACAAAGTCGGCGTTCTTGTCCCTGATGGAATGAATTATCGCGGTGAATGTTATGATTTAAAATCTATCAAGAAATCTATGAGAAAAGACAGAGAAAGGCCGGTTTCTGAAATGTTGCTTATGATGTTTAGATCGGCGAATAGAGTAAATTACAAAAAGAAAGGTAAAACCGAAAATGAATGATAAAATAATCGAACTGTTAGAGCTTGACATCATGGACGACTACGGGAAAGTGGAATTTACAGAAGAATCGAAGAACCTGATCGAAGAAATCGCGGAAGAATGCAGAAAAACAGAATTATATAAACATTTCACGGAAAAAGAAAAGGAATACGCGGAAGGCCTGACAGCCGAAGAAGTGTTTCGCGATATGGTTTGTAAAATTGCGGCCGCACCGACCAAGATCCACGCGATAGCAAGCGCAAAGTTATTGATTCCAATAATAGACGATAAATTGAAAAAATAAACTTTAAAATGTATTGATAAAGGTTGACTTTACATAACAAAAAACGTAAAATAAAAAGACGGAACGCCTTTCACAGCTTTTCCGCCCTAAACCTTTAATAATCATAGCATAATAAGCCTATGATTTCAAGGGGAAGCTGGAAATGAAAGCGAAACCGTCTAATGACAGAGAAAGGAACCTTTTTACAGAAATTGACTTACAGATCATGTTGTGTTCTGAAAAAATAAAGAATCACAGAAGGTCAATTCAAAAAGCGAAGAAAATGTGTGGCTGGTACGGCCCGAACGAAGTCGGCGGAATTGATTATTCCAGGGAATCAACGCCTGGCGTCCACATTTCATTTCTTGAAGGAATGGAAATGATAAAGCTAGACGAAGAACGGATCCAAACCTTGACCGAAGAAAGAAAAGATCTTCGCAGAAGCAAAAAAAGAATACAAAAAATTTATCAAAGTTTGACCGGATATGAAAACCAGGTGTTTTATTTCCGTGTGATCCTGAAGCTGACGCAACAAAAAACGGCCGATGAAATGGCTTTATCTGTTCGCCAGGTTCAAAGAATCGAATCAGACATGAAAGAAAAAGGTCTGATGTAAAAATGAAAATTTTTTGAATCGAAAATTTTTCAAGTTTTTGAACACGTCGATTTGACAAAAACCTTTATTTTATCAAAAGAATTTCGATTTTTGCATGTCGTGTTTTACGTCGTGTTTTTGTCGTAAAATATGTCGTGGAAATGTCGTGTCAACCCGTGTTATTATAGTATCGTTGATAAGTGAATCAAAGAACCTTTGAAATAGCGTCGCCGCAAGGTGGCGCTTTTTCTATGCAAAGAATGGGGGTGTGGTGATGAATACCGTCGAGCCGATCCGTGACATGGATCTAGTTATGGACGTGGCCGATTACTTGAAATCAAATAACGAACGCGATTTCGTAATGTTCATGTTCGGCATTTATACCGGGTTGAGAATATCCGATATATTGCTATTCCGCGTAAGGGACGTTAAAGAAAAGGACGCCGTTTATATCAGGGAAGAAAAAACCGGGAAAGAAAAAAAGTTCCCGTTGAACAAAGAACTAAAACCTATCATTGCCGAATTTATCCGGGGAAAAAGAGATTTTGAATATTTATTCAAATCGCCTAATTATCCCAATAAGCCTATAAGCAGACAGCAAGCCTATAACATATTGACTAAGGCCGCTAAAGTTTTCGGCATGGATAACATAGGCACCCACACATTAAGAAAGACATTCGGTTATCACATGTACCAGCAGACACACGACGCCGTGACACTGAAAGAGATATTCAATCATTCAGATATATCTGTCACGCTTCGATACATTGGTATCAATCAGGACAACAAAGACAAGGCTATCCGTGGACTATCCTTCAAGAAGGGCGGTCGCGTATAGCCTTTTATTGCGCCCTATCCCTGGAAGAATAAAGGAAAGCTGTTCTTTCGTTTGCCTTTGACTTGACATATCGAGCGAATGACAAATGAAGTGTGACACTTTTGTTCGCGCTTTAATGAAAGAAAACACTTCGCGAAGCACTTGACACAATTACTAGATATGACAAGTAAGTGAGTGAGAGCCGGCCACGCCCGGAACGAATGAGTGTTCGAAAAAAATCGCCCGGAAAATTTAGGTTCTTCTGGACGAAAAAAATTCTTTGCGGGTAAGCGAAGCCCAAAATCTTCCTAGAGCCAGATAAAAAAAGTTGAAAGTTACCGTTTCCGTTTTGGTGCCAGAAAAGGGGTGATGATATGGCAAAGACAGAAGCAGATTCCGCGAAGGTCACTGACATAGACAGTCTGACCGTATCAGCCGCCGTCCTGGGGAACATATTCGGAGTAACAGACCGAAGGATCCGCCAGATGGCCGAAGAAGGAATCATCGCCAGAGTTTCAAAAGGTCGTTACAACCTGGTTGAATCTCTAAAAAATTACATACTATCGTTAAAACTTGCGGTTGATAGCAACAACGAGGAAAACCCGGACGGGGAACTGGACATTGACGAAGAAAAGGCCCTTCACGAAAGAGTAAAGCGCCACATTTCAGAATTGAAGTTGCAGACCATGAAAGGGGAACTTCACAAGGCCGAAGACGTCGAAGCTGTTATGTCTGACATGCTTTCCGCCTTCAAAACAAGAATGATGAACATTCCTTCGAAGACAGCGCCAGTCCTGGAAGATCGGGACGCTGGATATATCAAAGAGAAATTGACGTCAGAAATCACGGAAGCCTTGAATGAATTGAAAGACTATGATCCGAAAGCCTTTTACAGTGATGAATATGTGGAAGGTGAAGACGATGGATATTGATAAAAAGATTTCAGTCGAGCAATCAGCCGCGATCGCAGACGACACAATCGTCGTGAAAAAAAGATCGAAGGATTTACAGATTGATTACAAGACAATCAAGCTATTCAAAGACATAGCGAACATTGTAGCACCGCCGCCGATCCTTTCGGTTAGCCAGTGGGCCGACCGTGAAAGAAGGCTTTCCGCAGAAAGTAGCGCGGAACCTGGGCGATGGAATACAGACCGCGCACCTTATCAGCGTGAAATCATGGACGCCTTAAACGATCCAGAATGTGAAGAAGTCGTGATTATGTCTTCGGCACAGGTTGGAAAGACAGAATTGATTTTGAATATTATCGGTTATTATATCGACTACGATCCGGCGCCTATGCTGGTAGTAAACCCTACTATCGAAATGGCGCAGACGTTTTCGAAAGATAGACTTGCACCCATGATTAGAGATACGCCGGCGCTGAATGGAAAGGTAAAGGATTCCAGATCAAGGGATTCCGGGAATACAATCCTTCACAAACAGTTTCCAGGCGGTCATATAACAATGGCCGGCGCAAATTCCCCGGCGTCCCTGGCGTCAAGACCGGTTCGAATTGTTCTGATGGACGAAACGGACAGATACCCGGCCAGCGCTGGAACCGAAGGAAACCCGATAAAATTAGCTGAAAAAAGAACGACGGCGTTCTGGAACCGAAAGAAAATCAAGGTTTCAACGCCTACAATCAAAGGACAAAGCCAGATCGAAACAGAATTTCAAAATGGTTCGATGGAAGAATGGAACGTTCCTTGCCCTTGTTGCGGAAAATACCAGCCTTACGAATGGGGCCGGATCCATTTTTCCGATGGAATGATGGAATGTAAATTTTGCCAGGAACACATTTCAGAAGTTGACTGGAAACAAGGCAAAGGAAAATATATCGCCGCAAATCCGGACAACAAGAGAAAAAGAACCTTTCACCTAAACGAATTAGCTTCGCCCTGGAAACACTGGGACGAAATAATCAGAGAATTCAAGGAAGCACAACATGAATTGAAGGTGAACGGCGACATAGAAAAAATGAAGACCTGGATCAATACAACACTTGGCGAAACATGGGAAGAACGCGGCGCCAGCGCCGACGACGATTCCTTGTTAAGCCGCCGCGAACGATACGAAGCGGAAATCCCAGAAGGCGTCCTTCTTCTGACAGCCGGCGTCGATGTTCAGGACGACCGTTTCGAAGTTGAAATCACCGGCTGGGGCCAGGGTTACGAATCTTGGGGCGTCAAATACGAAAAACTATTCGGCGACCTGGAAAAAGACGAAACCTGGGACAACCTGGAAAAGTATCTTGATAAAGAATTTTTCTTTGCGTCCGGAAATTCACTTTTAATCGCTTGTACTTGTATAGATACCGGCGGACATTTCACAACACAGTGTTACAAATTCTTAAAGAGAATGGAACGAAAGAACAAAAGAATTTACGGAATAAAGGGAATGGGCGGCCCTGGTATTCCTTTAATCCACAAGTTATCCACAAACAACCAGTTAAAAGTTAAAGTTTTTATCCTTGGTGTGGATAGTGGAAAAGAAATTCTTATGACACGATTAAAAACCGTCGATGAAGGGCCGGGTTATTGCCATTTTCCGATCAATGCTGATCGGGGTTATAACGAAACCTACATAAAAGGACTGAACAGCGAACAGCGCGTCGTTCACATGAAAGACGGGCGACCGGTTATCAAGTGGGTAAAGAAATCAGGAACCAGAAACGAACCGCTGGATCTTCGAAATTATTCCACGGCCGCCGCTGAAATTCTTCGCCCTGACTGGGAAGTCCTGGAATCGAAGGTCAAGGCCGGTATAAATTACATGAAAAAACGGCCAAAGGCCGACAAACCAAAACGAAAAGCTGGAACCGTAAGCCGCGGCGTCCAGATCTAAGGCGGTGAAATATGAACAACTTACAGAAGGAACGGCTGGCAAGATATAAAAGCCGTTTAAACATGTATTACGAAGCGGAAGAAGCGGTTCTTCTTAATCAGGAATACACGATCGGAACAAAGAGCCTGAAACGTGCAGATCTTTCTTCTATCCGGGCGGCTATTAAAGACCTGGAAACACAGATCACACTTTTAGAAGGTGGCGGAAAGAACAAAGCCTTCCGTTTTGTTCCGCGTGACATTTAGAAAGGCGGTGAAGATTAAGTGAATATTATTGACAGAATGGTCGAAACCGTCAATCCGAACGCGGCGCTAAAACGTCAGCAAAGCAGAATGAAACTTGAAATGATTAAATCATTCCAGAATTCAGGTTATGACGAATCAGGCGCTTCAAGAACAAAAAATTCTATGCGTGGGTGGGCGGCGCGAAGCCTATCGCCCCAGGAAGACATTGACAAGAACATTCCGACACTAAGACAAAGAGCGCGAAGCCTTTACATGTCGGCACCGTTGGCGGCTTCTGCTATTAAAACAAACAGAACAAATATTGTCGGCCAGGGGCTACGACTGAAAAGTTCGATTGATTCTGACTTTTTAGGAATAACACCAGAAGCGGCGGCAGAGTGGCAAAGAAGCGCAGAACGCGAATTCAACTTGTGGGCGGAATCAAAGTTTTGCGATTCCACAAGGGCGAACAATTTCTACGAGATCCAGCAAACGGCGTGCATGTCCTGGCTTATGAACGGCGACGCGTGCGTTCTTCTGGAATACGATCAGAGATACAAATTTTATCCTTACGGCCTACGCGTCCACCTGATCGAATCGGATCGAGTATCGACGCCGCATTCGTCCGGAAATAATGTAAACCTATACGCCACGGATCCGGACACAAAGAACCGTATATTTAACGGCGTAGAGGTAGACAAAAACGGCCGCGTTGTAGCATATCACATTTGTTCCACATACCCAAACAGTAATCTTCGGGCGGAAAAGAAATGGTCGCGCGTGAAGGCATTCGGAGAAAAGACCGGAACGCCGAACGTTTTAATGATTTACGAAACAGAACGCGCCGAACAGTACCGCGGCGTTCCTTACCTGGCGCCGGTTATTGAAGCACTGAAACAATTAACACGATACAGTGAAGCCGAAATGATGGCCGCTGTTATCAACGGATTCTTCACGGCGTTTGTCACGTCTGAATCAGGAACCACGGAAACCGGCTTCACCGGTGTAGTGGACGACGAAGACAAAATGACAGACGATGAAGTTTCTTACGAGTTAGGCCCCGGCATGGTGAACATGCTTCGACCTGGCGAACACATCGAAATCGCAGACGCGAAACGACCTTCCGGAAACTTCGACGCTTTCACAACGTCGCTTGCGAAATACATCGGCGCGGCGCTTGAAATACCGGTTGAATTACTGGTAAAACATTTTTCTTCCAGCTATTCCGCTTCAAGGGCGGCACTTCTGGAAGCATGGAAGGCTTTTCGAATGAAAAGAAGCTGGTTAGCCGCTGATTTTTGTCAGCCGGTTTATGAAATATTCCTTACAGAAGCAGTCGCAAGCGGAAGATTAAAGGCGCCGGGTTTCTTCCTGGATCCAATGATTAAAAAAGCATATTGCGGCGCACAGTGGAACGGCCCGGCCCAGGGAATGCTTGATCCGGTGAAAGAAGTTTCCGCCGCTGAAAAACGAATCGGTATAGGAATTTCAACCAGACAAAGGGAAACAATGGAAATGACCGGCGGAGATTTCGAAAGCAACGTTTCACAGCTTGCACGTGAAAACGACCTGATGAAGAAAGCCGGACTTTCCGTGACTATTTCTTCAAGTGGAGATAAAAAAGAAAAGGAGAATCAAGACGATGGAAACGAAGACGAAGAAGAAATTCAGAATCGTAAACGATCCGGCGCCCCAGGCGACGAACCAGACGAATAATAAATTCTGGAATTTCATCGACAACGGCCAGTCGGCCGAATTACAGTTGTTCGGTACTATATCCAGCGAAGAAGACTGGTGGAATGAAGATTGCGTCACGTACCGGAATTTTATTAACGAATTGAACGCCCTGGGAGTGAAAGACACGATCAACGTGTCGATACAGTCCGGCGGCGGTGACGTATTCGCCGCGAATGCAATCAAAACGGCGCTTGAAATGAACAGCGCGAAGATCGTCGGAACGGTTATCGGACTTTGTGCAAGTGCCGCAACAATCGTTTTAACCGCGTGCGATACACGAAGAATCGCAAACAACGGGCTTTTAATGGCCCACAATCCGAAAGTGACACTATACGGCGCTTATGAATCAAAAGAACTTTCTAAGCTGGCGGAAGTCACTGACAAGGTAAAACAAAGCATAATCAACGCATATATGCAGATTTTGAACAAAACGGAAGAAGAAGTCGTTCAGTTGATGGACGATGAAACCTGGTATGTAGGCCAGGAAGCCGTTGACGCCGGTTTTTGTACTGAACTAATCGCTGGCGCCGAATCGTTCCAGAATAACGCCCTGGGCGATCATAAAAACTTCATGGTGAACGGAAAGCACTACAATTTCACAAATTACGTGGAAGCCGTCGTTCCCGATAACATTCGAAAAAGGGTTCTGAATCTTTCTCGAACGCCGCAGAAAGAAGAAGGGACTTTTTTTAATACAAAAAACCAGAAAGGAAATAAAAACATGGGTGAAAACAACCAGACAGCGGCACCTATTACAGACGCCGCACAATTAAGAATCGCTTATCCTGAATTCTGTAATTCAATCGCAGAAGAAGCCGTCAAGGCAGAAAGAGAGCGAATGAAGGCTATTGACGCCGTATCAAAGGGCATTCCCGAAGATGTACTTGCAAAAGCAAAGTATGAAGAACCTATGTCAGCCCAGGATCTTGCATACGCGCAGTTGATGGCAAACAACAAAGTCGGAAATCAGACATTGACAAATGTTGTTGATGATCTTCAAAATTCCGGCGCTGGCGAAGTTGCGGCAGTTCCAAACGTAGGAAATGACACAACCGGTCAGAAGAAAGAAGAAAAAGAAGCCAAAGTTCACGGTTTCGCGAACGCATTAAAAGGCGATAAGAGAAGGGGGACAAAATAATGAACATGTTTCAGAATATCGGTGAATTTACACCTGATTCCCTGATTGCTAGTAATGAATTCCCTATTTTGAAAGAGGGAATCGGCTTAAAGGCCGGCCAGGGAACATTAAAACGCGGAACATTGATCGTAAAGGGAAGCGACGGCGCCGGAAGAATCGCCGGAACAACCGTTACTATTCCGGCGGCAGACGAAGACAGTAGTCCTACAACAATGGTTATGAAGACATTCGGAATCTTAACCGACGATGTAGACACCGGATCCGACGATACCGCCGACAATATTCCATTAACTTGTTACATTACCGGCGTATTCAATCGCGGTGCAATCGCGTTGAAATCCGGAGAAACTATTGACACATACGAAGACGGTATGAAGGAAGTCGGAATGTACCTTCGTAACGTCCAGAATTACTAATAAGGGGGTAAAAAGATCATGCCAGATTATACAACTCGCGAAATGATGAAAGCGATCGACCAGACGCCACCCGTCAGAACGTTCTTACAGAAAACTTTCTTCCCTGGTGAAGAAACACATATTGCGGAAAAGGTAGAATTCGACGTCCGCAAAGGAAAGCGCGTCATGGCGCCATTAGTAAGCCCTAGAAAGGGCGGAAAGGTTCTTACCCGTCAGGGATTTAGAACAAACCAGTTCACAACACCAAAGATCGCACCTGAAAGACCACTTACAATCGACGATATTTCACAGCGCGCGATCGGCGAAAATATTTACAGTCAGAGAACACCAGAGGAACGCGAAGACGAACTTCTGGCAAAGGACGAAACAGATCTTGAAGAATCTATCGCAAGAAGAAAAGAGTGGATGTGCCGCCAGATCCTTTTCGAAGGAAAAATCGACGTCCAGGACGAAGAAGACGGCGTTGACGTTCAGATCGACTTCGGATTTACAAACATCACAGTTCTTGGAACTGATGAATTATGGTCACTTGCAACCGTGGATCCTTTAAAGGTTCTTCGCCAGGTTAGAAAGAAGATTATCAAAAACACAGGTTCCGCGCCTGATATTGCAATCTTCGCTTCTGATGTTATCGAAGATTTCACAACAAACCCATTCATCACAAAGGCTATGAACGTGCTGAACATGAAAAACGTTGTTATCGAACCACGTGTCGTTGATCCAGCACTTACATTCTACGGAAGAATCGCAGAACTTGACCTTGATATTTACACCTATGACGAATGGTTTTTAAACGACGAAGGCGAAGACGAATCAATGATTCCTTCCGGAACTGTTCTTATGGGACATTCGGGCGGAGAAGGCCAGATCGAATACGGCGGTGTTACACAGATGGAAGACGGAAAATTCGTTACATACGAAGGAAAACTTGTTCCTAAACAGTATGCAGACGAAAAGAACGAAGTTAAAATGCTTCGTCTTACTTCCAGACCACTTCCTAGACCGTTCGACGTGGAATCCTGGGCGATTTTATATGTAAACGGCACACAGTCGTAGAAAGGGGCAAAACATGGCTTACAGAACAAAAGTTGAAGTAAGAACCAAAGGAAAAGTATTTCCGGCCGGTTCAATCCTTCCTGATGATGTTTCACAATCAGACCTTTCTTTTCTGAAAATGAAGAAATTCGTTGAAGTGGTTGACGCTTCAAGTGCCGTTATCGACACAGAAGACGACGACGCGGACGACGAACAGTTCGACGACGGTTTCGACGAAATGACACCTGGAGAATACAAGACGGAAGACGAAATCAGAAAGTTAAGAAAGAAAAAAGACGTTTACGCCTATGCTGTTTCAATCGGTTTTGAACTTGGGGAAGATTTCGAAGAAAAATCACTTGCAGATCTTCAGGACGCAGTTCTTAATTTCCAGGAAGAAGCAGAATCAAACGCAGAAGGCGAAGAATAGGTGATCGAATGCGAAATTTCAAAGAACAGTTAGAAAAAGACTTTGACAGCACTTTTTTTAATCTGAACGAATTCGCGGAAATACACCTGATTAACGACAATGAAGTTCCGATCGTAGTCGATAATGACACCTTGATCGAATTAAATCTTGGCAAAAACGCAGACGCGGACGGTATCTTCACAGACGATAAAATGTTCTTTGTCCAGAAAAAAGACCTGGACTTCGAACCAGTGGCCGGACAGCATATCAAATTTGACGGCGAATTCTATCCGATTTCGCATGTTACAGAAGATTTCGGCGGCTACACTATCGTTTTAACGGGTAACGAAGATTGATCGTTTCAGAAATAAAGGTTTCAGGAATCGAGGACGTCGAAAAACGCCTGGGAAATATGAAAAAGGAAGCGCCGCTTGTGGTATCAAGAGCAATAAACCGGGCAATCCAGAACGTGAAGAAAAACATGGGAAAAGAAACATCGGCCCGTTACTTCATTTCTTCCGGTGATGTAAAAAAGACTGTAAACGTCACAAAAGCGTCAAAGTCGAACCTTAAAGCGGCCGCAATTTCCCAGGGCGGCGGAATCGCGCTGTCAAAATTCAAAGTCAATCCCGGAACGCCGGTTCGCTACCGCGGAAAGAACAGATCGCCGAAGGTTTACAAAGCCGGAGTAAAAAAATCCGGCGGCGTGAAACCGCTTGACGGTGATCCGAAGTCATTCGTTGCGATTATGAAGTCAGGTCACAAGGGCGTTTTTAGCAGAATGTCCGAAGATAGTCTTCCACTAAAACAATTATACGGCCCGTCAGTGCCGCAAATGGTAAAGAACGAAGAAATTATGAACCCGATCAACAAAGAAGCGAATGATACACTTCAAAAGCGAATCAACGCGGAAGTGAACAATATTTTGCGTAGGGGGTGAAATAAGACTTGCAAACAGACGTTTTTCTTCAAAAAACACTTGTTGAAGAAGTAAAAGAAGTTTTAAAGGGCTATACGTCCTTAAATAATGGCGTTTTTTGCGATTTCAATGTATATCCGCAGAATTTACCAGCCAAAAAGGGGAAAAACGACGAAGATCATTTCCCTTACGTCCTGGTGTGCCTTGATGAAGAACAGATAAACGGCGAAACCGATCCGAATATCTGTTCAATTTATTTCCTGGTAGGAATCAAAGACGAAAACCAGAATAAACAAGGTCATTTCGACGTTGCGAACGTTTTAAACCTGATAGCCGACGATCTTCTTCAAAAACGGCTTATCAATAACGAATTCAGGCTTACGTTCCCATTAACAAAGAAATTCCAGGAAGAAGACACCTGGCCGAAGTTCATCGGCGGAATGTCTACTTTATGGACGGTCAACACAATTCAAGTAAAGGAGACTGAATATGACTAAAGCAGAAGGAAAGGTCATGTATTTAGGGCCTACAATTCGCGGCGTCGTGAAAAACGGCGACGTATTCGAAGGCGGAATTCCTAAGAAACTTTCAAAAGTTTCAGGAAAGAAACCTATCGTAAAAAACCTGATTGTTCCACTTTCTGAAATCGCAGAAGTGAAAAAAGCAATCGACACAGAAGGAACGGCCGAAGCCGTGGCCTTTGACAGAATCGGAGCCTTAACAAGCGCCGAAATCAAAGAAATTGTGGAAGGAGAATAAAAACAATGGCTAGTATTTATAAGCATGGTATTAGAACCGGCCACCAGGCGACGGCGCTTTCAGTTCCGATCACTTCTGATGGCTGTTTACAGTGTGTTATCGGTACGGCACCGGTAAACATGGCCGCCGATCCATACGCAACAGTCGGAAAGCCTTTCGTGGTTTACGACAAATCGGCCGCAATTAGCGCAGTCGGATATTCAACCGATTTCGAGAATTACACATTATGTCAGAGTATTTACGCGACATTTGATGAATTCGCGGTTGCGCCTTTG
This sequence comes from Minisyncoccota bacterium, assembly GCA_028696935.1. The sequence goes on from JAQVGE010000002.1 coordinate 16,875, forward strand.
ATCCTGATTAACGTTCTGGATCCTGAAAAACATGTAAAAGCCGAACTTTCAAAGGAATATACCGTTTCAGGTTCCAAAATTACGATTGATGAAATCGGAATCTTGCTGGATCAGCTTTCTATCGCTTCAACAGATGGGGCGACAACTTACGAAGCTGACGTTGATTATGTGGCTTCATTCAATAGCGACGGTACTGTTTCAGTTGCGGTTTCAAAAACTGGCGCCGCAAAAGACGCTACAAAGCTGAAAGCGACATTCGTTCAGTTAGATCCAACAGCCGTAACATACGAAGACGTGATCGGATCCTATAACGTGCAGACAAGACAGAAAACCGGAATGGAATTGATCGGTCAGGTCTACACAAAATACGGAATCGTGCCTTCTTTACTTCTTGCGCCTGGTTGGTCGCACATTCCGGCCGTAAATCTTGCGCTTAATTCAAAAGCAAAATTGATTTCCAGCCTTTTCACAGCGAAGGTTGTGTCAGATCTTGACACCGCAAGCGGAAAAGCGGATTCAATCGAAGACGTAAAGGAATATAAGGACGGAAACGCCTATTCAGACCGCGACACAATCGTTATGTGGCCGCTTGTTGGAGTGGGTGACTATAAACTGTATTATAGCGCGCAAATGGCCGCTAGTATGCAGTATTTAGCCGCTAGTAATTCCGGCGTTCCTTCAAAATCACCTTCCAACAAGGATATTAAGATCACCGGACTTTACACAGCGGACGGAAAAGAAGTCATTATTGACATGGACGAAGCAAACGATTTTTGTAACGCTTGCGGAGTTGTTACCGCTATCAATATGAACGGCTGGAAAGCCTGGGGAAATAATACGGCGGCTTATCCTTCCACAACGGATCCGATCGACCGCTGGATCAACATTGTAACTATTTTCGATTACATCGAAAACAACTTCAAACTGACCTTCTTCCAGAATGTCGATGATCTGACAAATTACAGACTGATCGACGAAGTGGTTTCCGGATTTAACATTCAGTTAAACGGATTACAAGGTTCAGACGACATCGCCGGCGGTGAAATTTCGTTCGACCACGACGAAAACCCGATCGCGAATATTTTAGGCGGACATATCAAATTCCACACAAGAATCGGCGGATATACACCAGCCGAAGACGTTGAAAACGTGTTCGAATTTGATCCTACAATCACACAGGCCGCGCTTGAAGGGGGTGCTGAATAATGGGATATAAGATTCCTACCGTATTAAACAACTTCAATACATACGGGAACGGGCGAAAATACGTCGGCGTAGCGGCCGAAGTGTCCCTTCCTAGTTTTGAAAACATGACAGAAACAATCGACGGCGCCGGTATTGCCGGAGAAATCGAAGAAGCAATCGAAGGCGCTTTCGGATCCCTGGAAACAGAAACAACTTTCCAGAATATCAGCCGTGAGTATTTCGATTTCATCACACAGACCGGAAATGTCACATATCGCGGATCTATGCAAGTGCTGAACACGGCCACACAGACAAACGATTATGAAGGCCTTGTCATTACTACCAGGGGAAAAGTGAAATCCTTCGAACTTGGAAGCCTTAAAAAAGGCGGAAAGGGCGAACCTAAAGTCGTTCGTGAGATTACTTACATTAAGATCACAATCGGCGGCGTAAACGTCCTTGAACTTGATAAATTCAACATGATCTGGAAACTGAATGGAACTGACCTTTTACAGAAAATCAGAAGCCAGATCTAGGAAAGTGAGGAAATAAGCGATGGAAAAAGATACAAAGAACACCGAAACCAAAAGGGAAGAAATGATCGGGGAAGAAATTATCCCGGTTGCAACACCAGCGGAAGAAGCGACAACTTCGCTTCTTCCAAAGAAGGAAGAAAACGACGAACTGGTTATCGTTTACAGAAAGCCATTCGAATTCGAAGGAGAAGTTCACAAAGAATTAGACCTTCACGGCCTGGAAGATTTAAGAGGACGTGACTTGACAGCAATCGAAAAGGCGTTCAATAAGACCGGCGTTTCTTCTGTTATGCCAGAAACAACAACGACATACGCAAAAATTGTTGCTACCAAAGTGACCGGATTTCCGGCTGAATACTTCGAAGATCTTCCGGTAAGCGAAATCGAGAAAATCAAAAACGCGGTAGTAGGTTTTTTCTACAAAGACGAATAAGATTTGATTCCGGTTCGGACATTCAGAAGACTTCGGTTTATCTGGCTATGTCCACGAACACCGGAATAGATTTTTTTACCGATCTTCCCGTTGATGAATTCATCGACGTTGCAAAGGAAGTGAGCGAAATTGGCAAACAAAACAACCTACGAACTCGCTCTTGAAATCGGTGGCAAAATTCAAAGTTCGCTTGACAAGTCAGTCGGCGGAGTAAACAAGAAACTTGATTCCATTGGAAAGATGGCTAAAACGGCCGCGAAAGTAGCAACAGCCGCCTTTGCGGCCGTGAAAATCGGCGATTTTGTAAAAGACGCCGTATCAACATATACAGACTTTAACCAGGCCATGGCTAGCACGTCGGCAATCGCTGGCGCAAATGCCGAAGAAATGAAGAAACTAGAAAATGCCGCCCTGGAAATGGGAAAGAAGACGACGAAAACAGCCACAGAAGCAAGTGAAGCGCTTGGATATATGGCCCTTGCCGGCTGGGACGTTGATACTTCTATTAGCGCATTGGAACCGGTTCTTCGCCTTTCGGAAGCTACTTCAATGGATCTTGCGACTTGTTCGGATCTTGTAACAGATTCAATGAGTGCATTAGGCCTTACAGTCGATGAACTATCGGGTTATCTTGACGTCGCTTGTAAGGCGAATAATAAATCAAACCAGACAGCACAACAGCTTATGGAAGCATATATCGGCGTCGGCGGTACGTTAAACAATTTACATGTCGGCGTAGAAGACAGCGCAACGGCTCTTGGCGTCCTTGCTAACAGAGGTATCAAGGGATCGGAAGCTGGAACAAAGCTGAACGCGGTTCTGGTAAATCTTACGTCAGGAACCGGCCAGGCCGGCGAAATGATGGAAAAACTCGGAATTTCCGCTTTCGATAGTGAAGGAAATTTCATAGGACTACAAGAAACACTTCAAAGAGTAAACGACGCGACGGCCGGACTTACCGAAGAACAAAGGAACGCCGCGCTTGCGGCAATCGGTGGAAAAACACAGATTGACACACTGAACGACCTTCTTTCTGGATTGAATACAACAACAGAGGACGGAAGAACAGAGTGGGCCGCGTTAAATGATGAACTGAATAACGCCGACGGTGCCATGGCTACAATGGCCGATCAAATGACCGACACACTGGCCGGATCAATCGCGTTCTTCGGAGCCGCAGTTGACGATGCAAAAATCGGATTGTGTCAGGTATTTGCACCGATGGCACAAGCCGCGATTAAAAATGTTGCGGACGTTATACCTTCTATCACGGATCGCGTGACGGGAGTTGTTCAAAGTCTTTATGACAAAGCTGTTCCAGCGGTTACAAATTTCAAGGACAAGGCGGTCGCCGCGTTCGAAAAAGTGAAGCCAACACTGGACGACATAAAGAACAAATCAGTCGCCGCTTTTACATTCCTGGCGGAAACTGGAAAAACAGCCTTTGAAAATATAAAGGCGAAAATCGAAGAAAACAAGCCAGCCATTGACAAAGTTATCGCCGTGGCTATCGACTTGAAAGACAAATTCTTCGAAGCATTTGAAAAAGCAAAGCCGACTATTTCATTTACAGCAACGGTGGCGCTTCCGGCGGTTGTTGGTGCAATTATGAAAGTAGTTGACGGCGCGGCCACGGTTTACCAGAAATTAGACGAATGGAACCTTCTAATTCCGATTATTGCCGGCGTAGCTGGCGCGATCGCATTGTTTAAGATGGTAAAATTCGCAAAAGACACTATTTCGACCGTGAAAGCGGTCAAGGCACTTGTTACCGTATTCCTGGCACAAAAGAAGGCTATGCTGGCGAACCTGGTAGTAAAAGCGAAGGATTTAGCAGAAACAGCCGCGATCCACGCGCTTTATTTAAAGGACGCCGTTGTCAAAGGCGCAAGCACCGCGGCAACGTGGGCACAAACCGCCGCTATGACAGCATGGAACGCCGTTTGTGCGATTGGTTCCGCAGTAACTACGGCACTAGGCGCCGCGTTTACATTCCTGACAAGCCCTATCGGACTTGTAATTCTTGCGATTGCCGCAGTCGTGGCGATTGGCGTTTTGCTTTATAAGAATTGGGACACGGTAAAAGAAAAGGCGTCACAGCTTGGCGATTGGATCGTCAACGTATTCAACAATTTAAAAGAAAAGGCTTCCCAGGCGATTCAAGCATTCGCCGATAAATTCCCGGCGGCCTTCGCTTTTATTTCGTCAGTCTTCGAAAGTTTTAGACAGACGGTTTCGAATATCTTCGCCGGAATTAAGACATTCTTCACCGGATTTATTCAGTTTTTTACCGGTGTCTTCACTGGCGATTGGTCGAAAGCCCTTGAAGGATTGAAAAATATCTTCTCCGGTGCCTTTCAGGCCCTTTCTTCCTTGGCGATGGCGCCGCTTAATCACCTAAAAGGCGTTGTAACGGGCGCACTTTCGGCGATAGACGTAGCAACCGGGGGAAAATTAACCGAAGCCAAAAACAAGGCGATTCAAGCCTTTAACGGCATTAAAGAAGCCGGCGGAAACATCATGTCGGCGGCAAAAGATACGATTTCGGAAAAGTTATCGAATATCAAATCCGCTTACGAAACAAACGGCGGCGGAATAAAAGGCATAGCGGCCGGATATATGGAAGCCGTGAAAGGTTATTACACAGCCGGATATTCATTCATTAACAATTTAACCGGCGGAAAGCTGGACGAAATCAAAAACAAATTTTCTTCGAAACTTGAAGAAACAAAAGCGTCAGCGATGGAAAAATTCGAATCTATCAAATCCGGAATTTCCGAAAAACTCGAAGGCGCAAAATCAGTTGTTACAAACGGGCTGAATGCAATCAAAGGATTTTTCAGTGGTTGCAAATTAGAATTCCCTAGTATCAAGCTACCACATTTCAACGTGTCAGGCGGCGAAGCGCCATGGGGAATCGCCGGAAAAGGAACAATGCCGAAGTTTTCCGTTGACTGGTACAAGGACGGCGGTATTTTAACCGGCCCTACAATCTTCGGATCAAACGGAAGTTCATTACTGGGCGGCGGCGAAGCTGGAAAAGAAGCGGTTCTTCCGCTTTCTGAATTATGGTCGAATATGAAGTCGGTTGTTGCTGGTGTGGTTTCACAACAGCCAAACGCGGCGACGGCGATGTTCGATAAGATCAAACAGCTATCAGGCGGACAAGAAGCAACACAACAGCCAGAATCAGCAACTAAGCAACTTTACAACAATGTAACCACAAACAACACCGTAACCAAAACCAACGAAAACAGCAATACAAACGATTCTTCTAAAATCGTGTATTCGCCACAGATTATTATTCAGGGCAACGCAGACCAGAAAGACGTCGAAAGGGCGCTGGATATGTCCCAGGCGAAATTTAATCAGATGATGGCGGAATATCAGCGTCAGAAGGGAAGAACTTCTTTCGCATAGAAAGGGGCTGAAATATGAACGAAAACCGAATATATACAACGGTTCAAGGCGACATGTGGGATTCCATAGCCTATGAATTTTACGGCGATGTGAAGTATATCGGCCTTTTACTACAAAACAATCCTGATCTTCTGGACGTCTTCGTTTTCTCAGCCGGTACTTCTGTTTACATTCCAGAATTACCGGAAGAAACCGAAGAAGATATTCCAGAATGGAGATTGTAGCCTATGAAAGCGCGACAGTCTTCCGTTGTAGTAAAATACAACAACAAGGATATTACAAAGACCATTACTGATTACATCGAAGGTTTTGAATATAAAGACAATGCCAGCGGATCGGCCGACACGGTGACTTTGAAGCTAAACAACAAAAGCGGAAAGTGGTCTGGAAGCTGGATTCCCATTCAAGGGGATTATTTAAAAACAATTATCAAATTAACAAACTGGAAGAAGGAAGGCGACAATCGAAGTTTTGATTGTGGTTTATTTTTGATTGACGATCTAAGCTATTCAGGGCCGCCTTCCCAGGCTTCCATCGGTGGAATATCTACACCGATCAACACGGACTTCAATGTCACGAAAAAAAGTAAAACATGGAAGTCTACAAGCGTGAAAGGAATTCTTTCGGAAATAGCAAGCGCCGCCGGCGTTGGCTTTTATTTTTCCGGCCAGGACTACCCGATCGACGAAATGGAACAATCCGACCAGGAAGACGTTTCGTTCGCTTTTAATCTATGCAGTTCTTACAATCTGGCTATGAAGCTATACAACAAGAAAATTGTTGTTTTCGATCAGACAGAATATGAAAAAAAGAATTCAAGTTTCACAATCACGCGCGAAAATGCAGAAAGCTATTCTATCAACCGAAGCATGACGCGAATGTACGACGGTGTAACAATCAGCTACACAGACGCAAAAAAGAATCAAACCTTGTCATATAAATTCATGTTGAAAGACGGAAGCCGGATCCTAAAGTTAAACGAAACGGCCGAAAGCCTTCAGGACGCCGAAATCAAGGCGAAGGCGAAGCTGTTAGAACATAACAGACAATGCCAGACCATGAATGTAACGGTCAAGGGAGATACGAAATATATAGCCAGCAAATGCGCCGAAATCGACGGCTGGGGTAAACTTGACGGAAAATATTACATTGATACCGTTACCCACAGCAAAGACGCCGGATCCGGTTATACTTGCACGCTAGAAATGCACCTTACAATCATTGTGAAGGGTGTCACCGTTGCGACCGTTCAGTCGGGCGACACAGTGAAAAAGGCGGCCGAATCTTCGGCGGCTTCAAAAACCT
>JAQVGE010000072.1 GCA_028696935.1 Minisyncoccota bacterium
CGTTTCTGGTATTGGATATATTTAAGCAGAAAGAAAAAATGTCATGGATGCTGCTTGTTTTGCACCTTTTATGAAGTATGTAGTTTGGATAAACAGAATATTTTGATAAAAGAAAAAATACAATTAAAAAAACTGAAAAACGTGTTCAAATAATTGGACTTGTAGTATCAAGAGGCGTATAATCTGAACTGTGAAATCAATAACAAAACAGAAAAAATATGTATTTATAAGAAATGAGGACAGATGGATATGTTTGATGATACTAAAGTGAAGAAACTTATTATTTTGTGTGATGAAAAGACAAAGCCATATGCAAACTACTTAATGGCCTTGATAAGAGCGAGATTGGTAGATTTGAATCAGATAAAGGTGCAAATCGCTGAGCTGAGAATTAAATACCTACGTTGAGGCGTAATTGCCGTAAACGAGATTGGATATACAGAAATATTATTTAAGGAGAACGTAACCTATGAAGAAGTGTGTTGCGATTGTTCTACCATTAGCTATAATTCTTGGCTCAGTAATGCATGGTGGGGGTACTGCAAAAGCTGCTGAAAAGAAAGAGGAGTTAGCAGGAAAGACATATGAACTTAGTGAAGATGACAATTACGTAATTGAAAGTTCCAATAATGAAGTTGGAGCAGCAACCAGATTCTACTTGTTTGGAGAGATAGCATCTACATCAACGAAAAATGGATTTATAAGTTATGCAATTAAGTCTGGAAATTTAAAGGTGATGGTAGATTCTTCGTATGCATCAAATTTTCTTTCTGATGAGAACGCAAGGGAATGGCATATAATTTCTGCTAAGTCCAAAACAGTAGATGCAACAGAGCTCTCTGATAACATTAACTCAGGAGCAATAATTGTTCAAATATCAAAGGACGGCAAAACTTGGATTAACGCTACCATTGAAACCGATTTTTATAGTAATTTGAACAATATTAATAGCAAAGAAGTTAATGGTGAAAAGCAGGACACATTTTATGAAACTACCAATGTCCAGCTTACAAACGGTTGTTACTATAGGATAATCGTTGCTTATGAGTTGGAGCGAGAGATAGATCCCTCTAAAATTCTATTTTGGGATAAGACAAATACAGAGAAGAAAGAATGCTTAGAAATATATCAGTTCTATGCATATGATTCGTCTGTAAGCCAGACTGAAAGTCTTAATACAAAGAATGCATACGAGTTTGGCACAGTATATAGGGTAGATGATCAAGACGGTTTTGAAAACCCAATACTTATCAAAAGTGATGATCCTCATAATGACTGGTTTGTAGGTAAATTCTACGTAAGTGGATATACAGATTATCGTATGGATGGTGATGTTCCTGTATTTTTAAAAGTTCCAGGTGATAGAGCCGCCCTATGGTTTAATCTTGAGCAAGAATTGGATAAATGTAATGGAAGAACTGATGTCAAAGTAATTGATATTTCTTCAGGTTCAGACATCTATTTTGGAACGCCTACGATTGACAACTTTGGAAGAGGAACTCTTATTGTCCGTAAGACAAACAAACATAATCAGAAAGAAAGAGAGATTTATACTAACTATTTAGAAGCTTCTGCAATAGTAGGAGCAAATACAAGAGTAGATCTTTTTGAAGAGGGCGACTATGAAGTGGCTCTTGATTATCAGCTTCATTATGACAAACCTTTTGTATTTGGAACCACTACTACTAAGACTTTTACATATAGAATCTTTTTCAGATTTAAGGTCAGAAATGGTGATATTTCTGCCTTTCTAAGGGATGTAGACACAAATCAGTTCATAACAAACGCAAATATTGCAGAACATGGCTTTTATATTGATGTAGCAAATTCACAGTACCTTAATATATCTATTAAGAGAGATGTACTGAGTGATAGCGCAGATGGAATTGTATCGGATAATAAATTTACCGGGGTTGCAACAGATGGACGTAAGTATACGGACGAAGGAATATACACGGTTAATATTGAAAATCCGGCAACTGGAGATAAAACCCAAAAAACTGTTTATGTAGGAAATACAGATATAATGAAAGTACATATGACTACAGGTTTGACTATCGCTGAGATAAACGAGAAGCTTGCAACTGGTTCCTATATAGATGTGGAAGGTCAGATTATTGATCCTGAACCAGTTGTAGGTAAGGAAGAAGTTGAATTAGCTGAAGAAAAAATAGTTACAGAAGAACCTATTGTAGAAGAATCCAAGGATAGTAGCAAATCAGAATTGAATGAAGCGTCTAATCAAAGTTCTTCAACCAATATTAAGCCTACTAAGACAGGCAATTCTGAAAAACGCTTAAGTAAAGATGATAGTAATGCTATCAATTATCTTGCTGTAATTTCTGTTTTGGTTGTTATTTGCATTGCACTAGTAGGAGTGGTTCTAAAAAAGTCATCTGTAAAGGCTGCAAAAAAAGAGGAGGATGAAAAGCAATGAAGAAAATATTAGCGATTATTCTTGCTTTTACATTGCTACTAACAGCATGCTCAACTCAAGATAATGGTACAGTGATAAATGGTATTAAAGAGACAGTAGAGAAAGAAACAGAATCTAAAAATGTTGAAAAGGAAGTTGTTGAAACAGAATCTAAAGAATCTTTAACTGAAAGTGATGTTGAGGTTGAGAATTCTAAAAATGAAGGGTTAGATTTTACAGTAAAAGGGCTGGACGATGAAAATCTTCTTGGATACGTAGAAGATAGTGTATATGAGGAATTAGTTGGTCAGCTCAATAGCGATGACTATTTTGTTGAGAATGTAAAGGCTGTTTACTATCCAAAGGAATATATTGAGGCTTTGGCGTTGAACTCTCAATCAAATATGTATTTTGGGTATACATCAGCAGAACTTGAGGAACAGTTCCATGGAACTAGATATGTTTTCACATTAGGTGAAGATGGGCAAACGGTTGTTGTTCCAATGGAAACTATTGATGATGATGTATATGTAAAAGCAATGGAAGACGTAATGATTGGCACTGGAGTAATTCTTGTCTGTGTCACAATATCATTAGTATCAGCGCCTGCAGCTCCTGCTATTAATGTTATTTTTGCAGCATCCGCGACAACTGGAACAATATTTGCATTGGAATCCGGAGCACTTGGTTTTGCTGCTGCAGCAATTGCTAAGGGGTATGAAACAGAGAGCTTTGATCAAGCAATTAAAGCGGGAGTTGAAGCTAGCGGTGAAGGATATAAGTGGGGAGCAATTTCTGGAGTAATTTATGGTGGCGGAAAAGAAGTCATAGCATTAAAAGGTGCAACTCTAAATGGATTAACTATGAATAGAGCTGCAAAAATCCAGAAAGAATCAGGATTCCCATTAGAACTTATTAAGCAATTTAAGTCATATGAAGAGTATACGGTGTATAAAGATGCTGGACTATATACAAAGATGATTAACGGTAAGCTTGCACTTGTAAGAAACATAGATTTAGAGTATGTTAGCGAGCTTCCTTCAGGGGAAAAAGTAACGAATCTTATTCGTATGCAAAAGGGTTACGCACCATTGAATCCGGCGACAGGAAAAGCATATCAGCTACATCATATAAATCAAGATTCAAACGGTACATTAGCAATCTTGACCGAGACAGAGCATCAAGGTAATTCAGTAATTCTTAATCTATTTGGAAAAGAATCAGAAATAGATAGACCGGCATTTGATACTATCAGAAAAGAGTTTTGGCAGAAGTATGTAGAAAGCCTTTTATAGGAGGTTTTATGAAAATAATAGATGCACTTAATTCCAAAGAAGATCTCATAATAGGTTCAGGAGTTTCAGATTTAAAAATTCAAGAAGCAGAGGAGTCTTTAGGATTATCATTTTCTAAAGATTATAAGGAATATTTGTCTGTGGCAGGACTGGCTATGTGTTGTGGCCATGAATTAACAGGACTTGGAAAAAGTGAAAGACTTGATGTGGTACAGGTTACGTTTCAAATGAAATCACTTCATAAAGATATTCCGAATGATTGGTATGTTATAGAAAATGAGAATATGGATGGCGCTGCTATGTGGCAGGATGTTAAAGGAAGAGTGTACTTCAATACAAAGAAGGAGTTTGATTGTTTGGCAGACTATATTTTAGATATGTGATATATGAAGGTGTTCATTACATCAGAGGCTGGCGTTTTAATGGGCACCTTATTCATTATTTTATAATCAACAACTAAGATCTTAGATCAATAATAATAGTGACAGGGAGGGTACGTTTGTGGCAAAAGGTTCTAACCAGAAAATGAAAATGATCTATCTTATGAAGCTATTTATGGAGAAGACAGATTTATCGCATTATATAACAATGCCTGATATTATAAAATATTTAGCATTACATGATATTCAGGCAGAAAGAAAGTCTATCTATACGGATATTGAGGCATTAAAGAAATATGGGATGGATATAGAGGGTGTTCAGCAAAAAGGTAGTTACCAATACCATCTTGTTAGTGGAACGTTTGAATTAGCAGAACTAAAACTTCTTGTGGATGCAGTACAGTCTTCAAAATTTATTACTATCAAAAAATCAAAAGAACTGATAAAAAAACTGGAGAGTTTTGCAAGTGAATATGAAGCAAGAGAATTGCAACGTCAGGTTTATGTTACGAATAGAATCAAAACCATGAATGAAAGTATTTACTATAACGTTGATGGAATTCATGAAGCAATTAATCATAACCGCAAGATATCATTTCAGTATTCACAATGGACTGTATCAAAAAAAGAAAAAATGAAACATAACGGTGCACTCTATACTGTCAGTCCATGGGCTTTGATGTGGGCAAACGAGAATTATTATTTAGTATCCTATGATTCTGAAAGTTCTATAATCAAGCATTTCAGAGTGGATAAGATGAAGTCAATACAGGTCGAACAAGAAGGCAGAGATGGCAGTGACCAGTTCAAAATGTTTGATATGGGAGAATATGCGAAACAGACTTTTTCTATGTTTAGCGGAACACCGGAACGAGTTAAGCTTTTGTGTGAGAATAGTCTAATTGGAGTTATTATTGATAGATTTGGCAAGGACAGCATGGTAATCCCATATGATGAAGATCACTTTACTGTTTCAATGGATGTTGAAGTGAGCTTACAGTTTCTGGCTTGGGTTATTGGGCTTGGATCTGGTGCAAAAGTGATATCTCCGGTGAGCGTGGTAGAGCGGATGAAGATGGAATCCAAAAGATTAACTGAGCAGTATAATTAAAAAATATTATTTTTGATAGACTGTGGAGAGAGTGAAGAAAAATGAAATGTTATATAGAGAAGTTATTTACAGAGAATGAGAAAGGAGATGTTAAAGAGAGCGGAGTTAAATATATTATTGGTAACACAGCTATGCCGCCCGAGAATTTGGCACAAGATTATTGCGATAA